>CAZJDS010000001.1:0-6461 GCA_964544795.1 uncultured Alkaliflexus sp.
TGGTCACATGGCGAAGTCATGCCCACCTTCTTTTTTCCAATTGGCTTAACTATTATGTCTATCAATCTACGCCCTACACTTTGGGTGGGATTAATAGTTAAACTATCTTAGACTGAACTTCAGTTTGCCAATGTGAAAACCATCTGAGAAAATATCTACTGTGTATTCTCCTTCTGTGAGTTCGCCTGTATCTACATTATAGAAAATGCACACATCTGTGTTGTCGCCGCCGTATTCAACAGTTCTTTTGGCAGAATAGTTGATTTCTGTACCATCCAAAGTGAAAAGATCACTACGTGCGTGCATTAGGAGTTGACCATCTGGTCGTTCAATGCGGATGAACACCTCCTTCATTCCTACCGGTGCAGTTAGATTTTTTAATAGGGTGAAGCAGACTTTTAATTTTCCAGCACGGGAACTTCTATTGGTGGATCTTTCGCTTGGGGTTAATGCTTCTGCCGAAAGATTTGCTGTTTCAAGTTGGCTGGCAATGGTTACCCTCTTTTCCAATTCATCTTTTGTGGCTTCTAATTTTTGATAAGAAGATCGAATCTGTGTGTACTGCCGTTTTTGTTCTATGTTCTCTAGGGTCAGCTCTTTGTTAATGGTGTTAAGTGAGTCGATTTGAACAATATAGGTTCTCAGAACACTTCTTAAAGTAGTTAACTCTTTTTGAAACTCACGTATTTTCGACATGTTGGTGGCTTTAATTGTTTTGATCTCTTCCACCAAATGAGAAATTCTCTCTCTCTCGATTTCTAACATTAGGTTTAAAGTGTCATTGTTACTGTGTAATGAGTCATAATTTTGAACCAAATTTTGATACTCCTCGGTAAGTATTGTTTTTTCAATATTCAGGTTTTCTACGATCTCACTCATTTTTCTTGATTGAAAAATATAGAGAATAGCTACTACGAATAGAATTACAATTAGTGCTATGAGTCCTCTGAGAACCCATTTATTTTGAGGAATGGTTATTTTCATTTATAATTTGTTTTAATTCAGACAAAAATATCAATTTTTTGCCAATGATGAAATGCGTCTTGAGAAATTATCCTTCATATATGAGGATGACTGATTTTGTTAATCTCCATATTGATGATTGTTTTTGAATATACGGTTCAAAAGAGTACATTTATTTGAAACCTTCAAAACATATAAATTGTCTAAATCGGCTTTTCTGAGCTGAACTCTTTCAAAGCTAATTGTTTTTATCCATCTTAATTGGATGAATTTGATCTAATAAAGTTATTTTTGTGGCCAACGACTATAATAGCAGTTTATATGAGATCTTTTCGACTTAAGAAATCAAAGAATCCTATTCTTCCTTTCTTTTTATTTATTGGAATCATTCTCATGGGAAGGTGTGCCAGTACAGGATATCCATCAGGAGGACCAAAAGATGAAACTCCCCCAGAGATTGTGAAATCTATTCCAGCTGAAAATTCATTAAGTTTTTTAGGCGATGAGATAGAGATCTCTTTTAATGAGCTTATAAAAGTTACAGATGTATTTCAGAAATTGATGGTATCTCCCCCCGTAAATGAACAGCCTAAAGTGACCACCAATGCGAAAAAGCTAATTATTAAGTTTCAAGAAGATTTACAACCAAACACCACCTATACTCTCGATTTTGCCGATGCCATAAGTGATAATAATGAGGGGAATGTGTTAGAGAATTTCACCTTTTCTTTTTCTACAGGTGAGGTTATCGACAGCTTAAAGATTTCAGGTTTTCTGTTTGATGCAGCTACTCTATCTCCTGTTGATGGTGCTTTGGTTATGGTTCACAGCAACCCTGCTGATTCCGCTTTTAAAAAACAGGTGCCTTTAAGAGTCACAAAAACGGATAGTAAAGGAAGATTTTCTGTTCAGAACTTGTCTCCTGGATCTTACCGCGTTTTTGCTTTGGAGGATGCTAACCGCAATTATAAGTATGACCAACCTGGAGAGCGTATTGCCTGGTATCCTGAAATGATAGAACCACACATTGGAAGTTATGAAGTGGTAGATTCTATCTCTGCGGATTCTGTTGTAGTTAGAGATATTGTCGCTTATCTGCCCGATAGTCTTCAACTTTTTCTATTTCAGGAGGATAATGCCCAACAATATCTAAAAGAGAGCGCGCGCAAAAGTAGAAATAAGGTAGACTTTGTTTTTGAGCGATCTTTGAAAGAGCCTTTGGATGTTCGATTATTAAAAGAAGATGGAAGAGAGTGGTTTGTGTATGAATCCTCTGCCAAACATGATTCTATTTCGTTGTGGATCACCGACTCTACACTTATAAAACAGGATTCGCTGCTGTTGTCATTACGATATATGGTATTGGATTCATTGAAGCAGCCAAAGGTAAAAGTGGATACCTTAAATGCTTATTTTTTTGATATGGGATCTACTGAGACGCGAAAAAGCAAAAAAGAGGATAAAACAACTGAACTCCCTTCTTTGGCTGTAGAGGGATTAAAATCTTCGTTGGATATATTGGAAACCCTTTCCATAAAATTTCCTACCCCTTTACTCCAAATTCAAACAGATAGGCTGAATCTCTACCTGATGGAAGATACCATTCCTATGCCTCATGAGTTTAAATTGGTACAGGATTCGTTGCGGTTAAGAAGATATGAAATTCAGTTTCAGCGTAAGGCTGGAGCGAAATACCTGTTTACTGCTGATTCAGCTGCATTTAAAGATATATATGGTTTGGCGACAAAACCAATAAAACAAAATATTGAAGTTAAAAAGGAAGATGCTTATGGCATATTTTATGTTGATGTGGAAAATCCTGAAACCAATTGGCTGCTACAAATTTTAAACAAGCAGGAATTGGTAATCCGTCAACAGGTTGTGCCAGCCAATGGTAAAGTTGGTTTTAGATATATACGACCAGGAGACTATTTTTTACGAATTGTGTTTGATGAAAATGGCAATAGACGCTGGGATGAAGGTGATTTTGAAAAAGGAATAGAACCAGAAAAGATCGTTTATTTTCCTGAATCCATTAATATTCGAGCAAACTGGGAAAGGATGATTCCATGGGATCCGAAGTCTTTTGACATTCATTCTTTTGTTGAATTGCACAGATCGAAATCCACTTCAAGCAGGGGCAGACGATAGATAAAATTTGTGTAAAAATTCAATTCCTTTAGAGAGGACTCACGATTGGGTGGTTGAAACTATTTTTCCATATACCGGTTAGTTGATTGTTTTATGAAGAAACTTTTACAAATAATTTGTTTTTCTTTTTTCCTATCTTTTGCAGGAGGCAGTCCTCTTTTTGCCCAATGTACTAAAATCAATACAGTTTTTAAAGCAGGCGAAAAGGTCTATTATCATGCCTACTATAACTGGGGATTTATTTGGTTGGATGCTGGTTTAGTTTCGTTTACCGTATCAGACGCAAATTGGAAAGGAAAAAAGTCTTTAAAACTTGAAAGCATTGGCACTACCCGAGGGGGGTACGATCGGCTGTTTACCGTCCGCGATACCTTTGAGGTTTTTGTAGATCCTGTAACTTTAACCCCCTTTGAGTTTTATAGAGCTACAAATGAGGGATCCACACGAGCACATCATCATTATCTTTTTGATAGGGAGGAGAACAGTATATCTGCACGTATTTCACGTGATAATAAGCCTTTTGAGAACACTGCCTTTCATTGGCCCGACTGCACTTACGATGTCCTCTCTATGATCTACCAAGCACGTAATATCGATTTTGAAAAGTATAAGAAAGGCACCAAAATTCCCATATCTTTGTTGGTGGACGGTGAAATTCACTCTCTTTATATTCATTATTTAGGAGAAGAAGCAGTCTCTGATCGTTCAGGAAGAACCTTTAACTGTCTTAAGTTTAAGCCTTTATTGGTTAAAGGCACAATTTTTAAAGCGGGTAATGATATGACGGTTTGGGTGACCAATGATAAAAACAAAGTACCTATCGTAGTGGAAGCCAAGATATTAATCGGATCAGTTAAAGCTATCATATCTGATTATGAAGGATTAAAGTATCCTTTAATTTCTGAAGTGAAATAGCAAAAGTTATTACAGCTAAACCTATTTTCTAAAGGGTGGCTCTCGCATATCTGTTTCATGAAAATTTGTTTTTATTGGCTATCTTAGTAAAACAGGTTTCATTGTGTAAGCAATACATATCTTATTTCTTTGTTGTTAATCACTCAATGTCTTTTTGCTCAACTCTTTAAAACAGGATCTTAGATTATGGTTCCAAGTTTCATTATTCATCAAGCAGCTGAAAATTATCAACGTGCTTATGTTCAACTTCAATATGCAAGGGTTGAAGCTGCTGCGGAGTTTATTCATGCATTTAGAGTAGAGGTAAAAAGTTTTAATGGCATTGTTCTTTATCTGAAGGAGATACTTGCATCTTCTCACCACTTGCTGGATCAGATAATGATTGATTTAAAACCTTACTATAAATCCAGTGGTAAAGTTCGTAACATCACAGTTATTCAAGATCTAATGCTTCAGCACAAAGAGACACTTTCTGATGATGCTTTTTTAAATTATTTGGATGCACAGTTAAAAATTCGACATTGTAAGTTTAAGGAAGTGAGTGCAATTATAGATTTGCCCGCTTCGATAGAGTTATCAGAGGAGTTGAATAAGCTTAATGCAATGTCGATTGACTACGATAAATTGTTTTACGTCCATCTTCAAAATAATAAAGAGAAGGCTGTTAATTTGATTACTTCTAATTTGCCTGGAGAAGAGTGGCATGCAGCTCGTGCTTTTTTTAAACATAATTACCTGTTGCTGAAGTTGGTTTCAGAAGAGGTGGTAGATCCATATGAGATGGCAGAGTCGAGATATTTAGAACAAGGGCTCGGCAGCTGGCACGATTTAGTTATGCTTGAAAAAGCTTATAATAAATTTATTGCTACCCAAATAAAGTGCTCGTCCTCTAATTTAAGTTTTTTGAAAAATATAGATGAGATAAAATTGATCCACATTAAAAAAGTCAGAGAACTTCTTTAAATATTGCTTTCAACAGCTTCTTGTGGTCGATTTAATTTGGTTGATTTACGTTTTTTTCTTTTTAAGGATTTTGCTTTGGAGGGAAAGTCCTTAAATGCTTTAAAGAAATTGTATTGCTCAAAATAATCCAGTTTAATGGCTGCTTTTTGTTTTAAGTAAAGCCGGATCCAAATATTTGTTTTTCCGTCTTTGTTGAAGTTTTGAAGACCCTTTATTTTTAGGAAATAATCTGTCAATTCCAGATTCGTATATCGGTCATTGGTAATCTTTTTAAGTTTACTCAGTACTTCATCTTTTAATTTTGGATCATCATCAAAATATATTTTTTCTAAAAGTGCAACTCCTTTTTTTCGCACAACTTTATAGAATAGCCATTTCCCACCAAAAAAGAGGAGAATTGCCGATGGAATCGAAATTGATAAAAGTGAGACTATATGATTCATACTGTGCTTCTATGTAATATTTCAGAAAAAGTTACATAAACTTGAAGAGTTTAGTGCTTTTTTGATAGAAGAACTGAAAGGGTGAATATTCTCACTCTTTCTTTATAAATGTAAGGCACATTTTAAAAGAATGCAGCTAATCTTTGATAGGCGAGATGTTTTTAATGACGAATGTACAGTTCTGTATCGGTCAGTTTTAATTTGGGTATCACTATTGAACAAAAAACTGGCTATGTATTGTTTTGAGGAATTCTCTTCTTATTTGTCAGAACTGATATGGCATTTTCAAGCTGGGCTTTATCCAGCTGATTTTGTGAAATGACTGAGAAGTATTTTTCTAAATGTTGTGCCAAATATTCCTGCTCTGTTTGGCCGGGAGTAGGAATGAGGAGTGCGTTTTTCTGTAAATACCAAAAGTCCATGATGCTTGAATAGCCAGATCTGCTGATTACAACAGGGGTTTCGTCAATAAGTTTTTTGAATAAGTCGTAGGAGAGATGTGGATAAAATGTAATATTTTCTTTCTCTTCTGTTTTTATATTTGCTGGAAAGTGAGGGTCTCCTGTTATTATCACTACTTTATAAAAAGAGAGGTGAAGTAGTTTTATAAGCCGTTCTTTTAAAATGCTTTTTTGCGGTTCTGGGCCTGATAGAATCACCAATATATCTACATTGAAAACAGTTTGTATCATCTCTTTTTGTGGTAGTTGGATCATAAAACGAGAGAGAATACCGATGAACTTTGTGTTTTTAGGTAAGGGATGCTTACCGCTCAGTTCCCCCGAAAGTCTGGGTTCTGTTTTCATATCGGGAATCCAACATTCATCAAATTTAGAAATCAGGTGCTTTGTGATTTTATGCAAGCAACCTTCCATAAAGTGTAGTTTCGCAGGAAGCTTAATCGTTAATTGATGTGTGATTAAAACACTTTTGGTTTTTTTTACTTTTACACCATAACGATTGTCTGATATGATTTTGGAAGGGCGATGTTTTTTATTTAGTTTTTTGATAAGCTGCCCTTCTCTT
>CAZJDS010000001.1:6471-49114 GCA_964544795.1 uncultured Alkaliflexus sp.
TAGCCAAATTGTCCAACCAGGTATTTGTCTGAAAATTGACCAAATTAAAGAACCTTTATGATTATAGATTATTTTTGGTCCGGGTAGAAAATCCAATTCAATTTCTGGAAATATTTCTTTAAAAAACTCTGTTAAAGGTGATTCAGTTGCTATAATCACTTTGTAGTTATCATCTAAAAATCTTCTTATTATTGGCACACAGCGTGTAGCGTGTCCAAGTCCCCAGTTAAGGGGGCAGATGAGTATAGTTTGTTTTTGATTCAATTTTTGATGATTTAATTATGCCGAAACCTGAGCCTTAATACCCAGCTCACGAACTTTTTGGGCAATCTCCTCCAGTTTTTGTTTCGTTATTTTCTCTAATGTTTTCACAGGTGTGTCACGATCAATTGTGTAAACCATAACTTCCTTGGGTGCAATTTCTTTTATTAACTTCAACCAAGTTTCCACCTCCTGTGAAGTTGTGTTGTCGATGGTCTTATTTTTGAAGCTTCCTTTTACAAACAGGGTTTGTATGGTGACTTGGCCTTCGAAACGCTTCAATGCTTCTACTGTTTCTTGTAAATTAAAGGAGCCAACAGGTCGATCCAACAAACAAATGGTCTCTTCGATGCCTGAATCTAGCTTTTGAATGTTATCATCAATCTTAAGCAATGCATTGAATACTTTTGTAGAGTTAATTTTTGAAGCGTTAGAGAGTACAGCAATTTTTGCTTTAGGCGCAAATTTATTTCGTAGTTCTATTGTGTCGTCAATTATTTCTGCAAACTCTGGATGAAGTGTGGGCTCTCCGTTTCCTGCAAATGTAATTACATCGGGCAACTTCTTCTCACCGCTCATTTCCTGTAATTTAAGCTCTAAACTTTCTTTAACTATTTTGCTGTTGGGTAGATCTGCTTTGGGGGCATTCTTGTCTGGATTAAAACCACATTCGCAGTAGATACAATCAAATGAGCAAAGTTTTCGATCTGTTGGTAATAGGTTTATACCTAAAGAAATACCTAACCGACGACTTGTAACTGGACCGAAAATAATTTTGTCGAATAAAAATGTGGACATCTTTTTTGCTCAAATGTAGCGGTTTTCCTTTAAAGAATCAGGCCAATGGAAGGACAATTGTAAATTTTGATCCTTTGTTCTCTTCGCTTTCTAAAGTGATGATACCGCCCAGCATCTCTACATATGCTTTGGTGATGGCCAAACCTAACCCGGCTCCTTGTGTGGGCTTTGATGTTTGGACTTGAATAAACCTTTCAAATATATGTTTTCTTTGATCTATGCTAACTCCGATTCCAGAATCTTCTATCGAGAGGATGATATTTTCTTTGTTGTGTGCACATTTTATTTTGATGAAGCCTCTATCTGTAAACTTAATGGCGTTTTTAATTAGGTTTGTTAGGATGGCCTCTATTTTATCTATATCACTGTATATTTTCAAAGATTGAGAGCATTCTTCAGCATCACAGACGAGTTCTAATCCTTTAAGCTCCATTTCAGGGGCAAAAAACCTGCAAATATCTTTTATCTTATTGTGGATATTGAAGTAGCTTTTGTTGATTATTACTTGGTTGGCCTCAATTTTTGAAATATCCATTAGGTTGTTAATTATATGTAAGAGTCGCTCACCACTTTTTTCAATAATTTCGATATAATCCAATTGATCTGCTTTTTTTAAGTTAACTTGCTTCAATAGTTCTGTAAATCCTAACAGTCCGTTCATTGGGGTGCGAATTTCATGACTCATATTGGCTAAGAATGCACTTTTCAACCGATCGCTTTCTTCTGCTTTTAGTCGTGCCGTTTTGTGTTGTTCTATTTCATGTTCTAAACGGCGGTTAACTTCTTTTTCTGACTCTATTTGTTTTTCAAGCGCTTTTGAGAGCGATGAGATAGCAATAATGAGAATCAAGTTTATAAGGATGTAGTTGAGTGCAATGATGGTTGCGGGAACAGTACCAATAGTAAGTAAAGGAAGACTTTTGAAAAAATTAAAACTTGATCCTATGATTAGTATCGAAAGGATCAAAATATTTCCCAATAGCGTGATGACACCAGCCAACCTGTTGATAAGTAAAGCATTAAGTACTGAAAAGCTGAGCAGATATATCAATCCAGGACCTACCCAACCTAAATAGTACAGTAGAATCAATCCTAAAGAATAGAAACTGAGGAGAATGATTGTTTTTTTATAGCGTATTTTTTTTGAAGGAACGCACAGCACTAAAAACAGAATAAGAACAGCAAAAATGTCGAAGAAGGCAACTATGTATAGCTTCTCTTGAATTGAAATGATAACGCTTGGAATGCACACAAAAATGGAAAGTGGCAGTATGTAGATCATTAAATCTGCCAAAAATTGTGCTTGCCATAATTGCAAAGGAGTAATGGTAGAGTAATCAGATGGGAGCATCTTTTCCTTTATGAAACTTCGATAGTGCCATAATATGGAGTTAATCTTATCCATAACTACTGTTTATTTCGTGCTAACTACTTGTTGGTGTTGTTATTAACCATTTGTATTATTAGTTCTATAATTATTCTTCATCTAATATCCCCTCTGCTTACGCATTATATTTAACCTGCTTGCTGTTTTTTTTACTCACTTGTCGGAAACTAAAACCCCATTTAATACTTGTACTGGTTTATTCTGATTTTGTTATCTTTGACAAGATAAAAATGATTGTAGAATGCTTTTTAAAGATATAGTTGGCCAACAAGAAATTAAGTCTCATTTAATTCGGATGGTTGAAGAGGAGCGTGTGAGTCATGCGCAGCTTTTTTCAGGATTAGAAGGAGTGGGGTCTTTGCCTATGGCTTTGGCTTTAGCTCAATATCTAAATTGCTTAAATCCTACCCAAGATGATTCTTGCGGAGAGTGCAGTTCATGCATAAAAGCTGCAAAACTAATTCATCCCGATATTCATTTTGTGTTTCCAGTAGTTAAAGAAGGCAATAACACCCCTTTTAGTGATGACTTTATAGCCAATTGGAGATCGCAAGTTTTAAAAACCCCCTATTTTAGTTTAGATCAGTGGTTGAACCAGATAACGGCTACCAAGAAAGCAGGGATGATCTATGCTGAGGAGAGCAGCGCCGTATTCAGAAAATTAAGTATGAAGAACTTTGAAGGGCGGCATAAAGTTATGATTATTTGGCTTCCTGAACGTATGAATGAAACTGGTGCCAATAAGTTGCTTAAGCTTTTAGAAGAACCTCCACAAAGCACTGTCTTTATTCTTGTTTCAGAAAACCCAGCTTTACTTTTACCCACCATTTTATCGCGTACCCAACAGTTGCATTTTCCAGCTATTAAAACGGAGGATGTGGCAGCTTGTCTCTCTGAAAAGTATCATATTCCTAATGACCAAGTATTGGTGGCAGCCCGATTGGCGCGGGGGAATTTTGCGCAAGCTCTGATAAATCTTAATTTGTTAGAAGAAAAATCAGCCTATTTTGAACTGTTTGCTGATATGATGCGTTCTGTTTATTCAAGGAAAATATTTGAAGTGGCTCGATGGGTGGATGAGGTAGCGCCTTTGTCCCGGGATAAACAAAAAGGGTATTTGGATTATTCTATTAATATGCTTCGCGAAAGTTTTATCTTTAACTTTCAGCATGCCGACTTGAATTTTTTAAACCCACACGAAAATGATTTTGTGCAAAAGTTTTCACGTTTTATAAACTTGGAAAATGTTGCACCCATGGTGAATGAATTAGAACTGGCCCATGCCCATATTGAGCAAAATGGGAATGCACGCATGGTTTTGTTCGACACTATGATTAAAATAATTCCTCTATTTAAGGCTTGATTGTTTTGCCTTTTGGAGGAGTTTTTCTTCCCTTTTTAGGGAAATTTCAATATATAACCAGTGCCACATAGCACTATAAACTTTTTGTACATGGAAACAGATATAAAAGAACCAGAATTCTCAAGTAAATGTAGTACTTGTAATGATAGATGCGGAAAGCTTGAGGTTTTTGATTGGTTGAGTGATCTACCAGATTTACCCGATGAAACCGATATTGTTGAAGTTCAATTTAAAAATACACGTAAAGCTTTTTATAAAAACACCAGTCAAACCCGCTTATTAAAAGGAGATGTGGTAGCAGTTGAAGCTTCACCAGGACACGATATAGGAATAGTAACTCTCACTGGTGAGTTGGTGCTTTTGCAAATGAAAAAGAACAATCTTTCTCCTTCCAGTTATGAGTTTAAAAGAGTGTATAGGAAAGCAAAACCCGTGGATTTGGAGAAATGGGAAGAGGCCAAAGTACTGGAAAAAGAAACGATGTTAGAGTCACGCACTCATGCACAACGTATGGGTTTAGATATGAAAATTGGTGACGTAGAGTATCAAGGGGACTGCACCAAAGCTATTTTCTACTACATTGCTGATGAACGGGTCGATTTTCGTGAACTAATTAAAGTCTTGGCTGATCGGTTTAAAGTACGTATTGAAATGCGCCAAATTGGTGCTCGTCAAGAAGCTGGCCGAATTGGAGGAATAGGTCCATGTGGTAGAGAGCTCTGTTGTAGCACATGGCTCACCAACTTCAAATCGGTTACCACCAATGCAGCTCGTTATCAAGAAATCTCGTTGAACCCGCAAAAGCTTGCTGGTCAATGCGGAAAATTAAAATGTTGTCTCAACTATGAACTGGATTCTTATTTAGATGCTCAACAGGATTTTCCCAATACCGCTATTCCATTAGAAACCGATGAAGGAACTTACCATCATTTTAAAACCGACGTGTTTAAACGGTTGATGTGGTTCTCTTCTGGTCGTGAAAATGGAGGGAAAGTTGTAATGCTTTCGGTGGATAAGGTAAATGAGATTATTGCTTTAAACAAGAAAGGCAAGCGGGTGATGAAGGTGGTAGATGAAACGCCAATGATGGAAGCACCAAAAGATGCTGGATATAGTAACGTAGTAGCTGAAGAGAGCTTAACTCGTTTTGATGACTCCAAGCCTAAACCAAAAAGCACCAATAAACGACGGAAAAAACGTCGTCCATCAAATCGTAACAGATCGGATGGAAGAAATCAAAATAAGAAAAATGAATCATAAGTTGCTCATAATGTTTGTTTTGCTGACTTTGGTGGCATGTGCTCCAAAATTGAAGTACGAAGGCACAACAGATTTTGGTTCTGAAGGTTGGCATAAAGATAGTTTAGCTATTTTCGACGTATCCGTTATGGATACGTCGGAAGTGCTCACCATCGGATTAACCTTGCAACACGGGAAGAAATACGCCTACAGTAATGTTTGGCTTTTCATCTCTGTTGCAGACGAAGCTGGTGTTGTTGTTCGTGATACTTTGGAGTTTTTTGTTGCACGACCCAATGGAAATTGGTTGGGTAAAAAGAAGAAGAATGGATACGAAGTTAGCGCTATTTATAAACAGGGAGTTCGAATGAAGCACTTGGGTTTTTACCGATTTTCTATTGGTCAGGGTATGCGCGAAGATCTCTTGAGAGATATTAACTCCGTTGAGCTTTGGGTGCAGTGAAGTTATAATCAATTAGGTTATTAATTATTTAGGAGCTTTTTTGTGGCAAAGAATAAATTGAAGAAGTTTGCGGAAATGGATGAGTTTCCCCATGTGATTCAGGCTGATTTTGATGAGGTATTCCGCAATGACTACAAACTTAAAGGAAAATGGTCGGAATCCTTTTTTAAAAACAATCATCCTTTAGTTCTCGAATTGGGTTGTGGAAAAGGGGAATACAGCGTAGGACTTGCACAAAAGTTTCCCAATAAGAACTTTATTGGTGCTGATATCAAGGGCTATCGAATGCATAAAGGAGCATCCCAGGCTTACAATGAAGGACTTAAAAATGTTGCTTTTATCCGTACTCGAATAGAGCTGATTGAGTCTTTTTTTGCCCCTAATGAAGTGGATGAAATTTGGCTCACTTTTCCCGATCCTCAAATGAAAAGAGCGAGGAGAAGATTAACTGCCACTCGATTCCTAAATTCTTATGTGAATATTTTGAAACCTGATGGGATTGTTCATCTAAAAACCGACAGTAATTTTCAATATACCTATACGCAAGCCATGGCTGAGGTGAATGGGTTAACTGTTTTGAATAATTTCAGTGATTTATACAATAGTGGGTTTGCGGATGAGATATTGTCCATACAGACCTATTATGAGTCACGATTTATGGAACATGATATTCCCATCAAATATTTTAGTTTTCTTTTGGATGGAGCAACTCCCTTGATTGAACCCGATGTAGAAATTCCGTTTGACGATTATCGTAATTCTGGTCGAAGTGTGAAATTTAATGAGGATGTCTAAGATTAAAAACATAGAAAACGATCAAAGCTTTTTCGATAAAGTCTATGAAGTCGTTCGACTGATTCCACATGGCAGAGTCACTTCTTATGGCGCCATCGCCAGTTGTATTGGCTCACCTGGCGCAGCTCGAATGGTCGGTTGGGCATTGAATCAATCAGAAGGTATTACCCCATTTGTTCCTGCACATAGAGTGGTGAATAGGAACGGTGTTTTGACAGGCAAGCATCATTTCGCAGGCGGTGAGACAATGAAAGAAATGCTCGAAAGCGAAAGTGTAAAGATCGCTGACGACCTGGTAGTTGATTTTGAGATGCTATTTTGGAATCCTCAAAATGAACTATAAGAATAACTGATCTCTTTATCTCCTTTTATACATATATCATTTTTAACTCTCAGTTTGTTTTACACATTATTTTGTTATCCATCCTCTTTATAGTACTTTTGTACTTATGTTTAAGGAGTTTAAATAAGATTAGTGATGAGTTATTATCCCAATTTAGTTGTAGATGCATTGCGTCATGTTATCCATCCCGAAAAAGCCAAAGATATAGTTTCTCTTGAAATGGTGGAAGACGATATTCGAATCGAGGGCAAGCGTATAAGCTTCTCTTTGTTGTTCGATCGTGCTACCGATCCGATGATTAAACCGATCAGGCGTGCTGCGGTTCAGGCAATTAAAACCCATGTGGGTGAGGATGTTGAAATTGAAGGTAACATCTATATCAAAGTGAAGAAGCGGCAGGTAAAAGAGAGTGGAAAAGTACTTCCTGAAGTGAAGAATGTTATCGCAATCGCTTCTGGTAAAGGAGGAGTAGGAAAATCAACCATCACCAGCAATTTGGCGGTTGCCTTAGCCCAAAAAGGCTATAAAGTTGGGCTTTTGGATGCTGATATATATGGTCCTTCCATGCCTAAAATGTTTGGCACCGAAGATGCTCGACCGGTGTTAGAAAAGGTGAACGGACAAGATAAGATTACCCCTGTAGAGAAATATGGGGTTAAAATGTTGAGTATCGGGTATTTTGTAAATCCCGATGACGCCCTTGTTTGGAGAGGTGCTATGGCTACAGGTGCATTAAAACAGCTCATTAGCGATGGGTTATGGGGAGAATTGGATTATCTCTTGTTAGATCTTCCTCCAGGGACCAGTGATATTCATCTCACTTTGGTTCAAACCTTGGCTATTACAGGGGCTGTCGTTGTTAGTACACCTCAAGAAGTGGCTTTGGCAGATGCGCGGAAAGGAATCTCCATGTTTCAGGGTGAGCAGATTAATGTTCCAGTTCTTGGGCTGGTTGAAAATATGGCTTGGTTCACACCTGCAGAACTCCCCGACAATAAATACTATATTTTTGGACAGGACGGCTGTAAACGGTTGGCTGAATCTATGGATGTCCCTTTGTTGGGACAAATTCCCATTGTACAAAGTATCCGAGAAGGTGGCGACGCTGGTTCTCCTTCTGCATTGGATACCGATAGTGTTATAGGTCGTGCTTTTCATGAGCTGGCCGACTCTGTTGTGGCGTCTGTTGAAAAAAGAAATCAAGAGCTTCCTGCTACAAAGATTGTAGAGGTTACTCGTAAATAATTAAGATCACATCAATTCAAAATTATATGTATGGATAAAAATGAAGTCATGGAGCTGGTGAAAGAGGCTCTGGAATCTATTCGTCCTTATTTGCAGGCAGATGGTGGCGACATATCCATTGTTGAGATTACCGACGACTGGGTGGTAAAAGTTCAGTTGGAAGGTGCTTGCGACGGGTGCCCTATGAGTGTACAGACCATGAAGAATGGTGTTGAGATGGTTATTAAAACCAAAGTTCCTTTTATTAAGGAAGTTGTTGCCGTATAACAATCACTTTCCGCTGAATTATTTTAGAAAGCTGCCAACAAAAGCCCAATATCGTTGGAAGGAATGGCGAATTGTTGTCCAATATCGTTGTTTGTAAGTATCCCTTTGTAGATATAGGTGCCATTACAGATAGTCCTGTTTTGCTTAATAAGTGGATGAATTCCGCCCGATTCACCTAATTTTAATAGAATGGGTGTAAAGATATTACTCAATGCTATGGAGGCGGTTCTCGACACTCTTGAGGATAGATTGGGCAAAGAGTAATGTACAATACCTCTCTTATTTATATATGGGTGGTTGGTATGACTTTTCTCTGTGGACTCGAAGCATCCTCCTTTTCCTACGCTTAAATCAATAATCACCGATCCAGGTTTCATTTTTGCTATCTGCTCTTTGGTAATAAAAAACTTATTATGGGCCTCAAAATATCTAAGACTGGCCACCACAGCATCGGCAGATTCGAGTGCTTTGGAGAGCAACTGTGGATGTAATATGGAAGTATAGAGTCGCTGACCCACATTACGCTCCAAATCACGTAAGTTTTGGTAAGAATCATCAAATACTTTTATCTGACATCCCAGTCCCAGAGCTGCTCGGGTAGCAAATTCGCCAGCAGTACCTGCACCAATAATTACAACATTAGCAGGTGATACTCCTGTGATTCCTCCTAATAACACTCCTTTTCCACCATGAGCTTTGCTCAAATATTCTGATGCGATATTAATGGCAGTGTAGCCCTCTATTTCGCTCATGGTTCTAATGACCGGATATCCGCCTGTATCATCTTTTAAAAATTCGTAGGCTACAGCGTTGATGCGCCGTTTCATAAGTTTGAGAATGGCCTCCTTGGATTGTCCAGGCATGTATAGAAAAGACATCAACAGCTGCTCTTGGCTCATTAGAGACATTTCCGAAAGGGTGGGAGGAGATATTTTTAAAATGACCTCGCTTTGTTTGTACACCTCCTCTTTGGTGGGAGCTATAATGGCTCCAGAAGCAGAAAAATCGTGGTCAAAATAGTTGGCAGCATCGCCAGCTCCTTTTTCTATAATCACTTTATGCCCGTTGTCCACCAACAGTTCTACGCCTTGTGGTGTAAGTGCAACACGGTTTTCCAATAACGTATTTTCAGATGGCAGACCTATAGTTACAGCGTGGTGTTGTCTCTTTGTTTCCAACATCTCTTCACGGGGCATAATTTGAGTCTGCCGAATGGCAAAATATGAAGCGGTTCTATCCATTGTGACAAACGATTTACTTATCTGATTCCTATCATTGAATTATTACTAATAAGTACATATGCCTGAGCGGTTGAGGCGAATGTGGAATTGTTTTTTTGAGCAATTCGTAAAGCCAAATTACTAAAAATATAGTGAAGCACCCAAATCAATAAAAATTAGAAGCGTTTGAAGATCAATTTTGCTCCGAAATGGCTCCTTATAACGCATTTAATGATGTTTAATTACTCGGAACAAATTCAAATTAATCTATACGGCTTCCATCTTAATGACTCTTCTGCCATCTCCTGACTCCTCCATCCAGACATTAATCCGCTCATCAGGAAGTAATTCTTCAGCTTTTTCTGGCCATTCGATGAGACAAATATTTCCGCTGTAAAAGTATTCTTCTGCCCCAATGTTTATTAGCTCATCAGCATTCTTTAAGCGATAGAGATCCATATGATATAGGGACTGCTGGTTTCTGTCACTGTACTCATTTACAATGGCAAAAGTAGGACTGCTTACATTTTCTTGCACGCCCAAATGTTGGCAGACAACTTTAATAAATGTGGTTTTACCAACACCCATTTCACCATAAAAAGCAACCACGGATCGATGTTTCAATAATTTCACCAATGCTTCTGCAGGTAATGATAGCCCCTCAAGTGAATCTACGGTAAATAACTCCATTTTTTTAATTTCTCTATTGAAAAGCAAATTTAACCTCTTGGATTTAAAATGGCAAATGGAACCATTACCTCTTCCATAGAAACTCCACCATGTTGAAAGGTGTCTTTGTAATAGTTTACATAATAATTATAGTTATTGGGATAGGCAAAAAAGTCATCTCCAGTGGCAAAAATATAAGAGGTAGAAACATTGGGCTTGGGGAGGAATGCTTCTTCGGGTTTTCTAATTTCAAACACTTGTTTTTTATCGTACGCCAGATTTTTACCTTGTTTGTATCTCAAATTGGTGTTTGTATTTCTGTCGCCTATAACTTTAATAGGATTCTGAACCCTAATGGTTCCATGATCTGTAGTGATTACCAAAGTGATTTTTTCTTGTGAAAGACGTTTCAAAAGATCAAATAAAGGAGAATGAAGAAACCATGATCGGGTGAGTGAACGATAAGCCGACTCATCACCTACCAACTCCTTAATCATTTTCATTTCGGTACGGGCATGCGAAAGCATATCTACGAAATTTATAACAATCACCGATAAATCGTGATTTTGCAGCTGCGAAAAATTATCGAGGAGCTTCCGCCCAGTTTCGCTGTTGTTTACTTTTTCGTAAAATATTTTTATTTTCTTTCGGTTTCGATCAAAATAGTCATTGATGAGTTCTTCCTCAAATTGGTTTTTACCTCCTTCATCGTCATCTTCCATCCATAAGTCTGGTCGAATTTTGCTTATGTTAGAAGGCATCAATCCTGAGAAAATTGCATTGCGTGCATATTGTGTGGCGGTGGGAAGAATGCTGCAGTAGAGTTCATCAGATTTGATGTTAAAATAAGGAGTAAGCTCTTGTTTTATCAGTTCCCACTGATCGTATCTAAAATTGTCTATGACGATGAAGGCTACTTTCTCATTGTTGTTGAGAAGAGGTAAAATGCGGTCGCGTAAAAGCTGATGAGACATTAAGGGGGCATCTTTGTCTTCAGAATTTAGCCAATGGAGATAATTCTCCTTGACAAATCTTACAAATTGTTGATTGGCTTCGTTCTTCTGCATCAACAACACTTCATTCATTGAGCTATCCGCTTCTTGGAGCTCCATCTCCCAAAAGACAATCTGCTTATATATTTCGTACCACTCATTAATATCCAAACGACCGTTCAGTCGCATTCCTATCTGTGAAAAAACAGATTGATAATCGGTGGTGGTCTTTTTACTGATAAGTGATTGACGTCCTAAAGTTCGTTTGATTGACGATAATATCTGATTGGGAAGTACGGGTTTTATCAAGTAATCTGCAATTTTACTGCCTATTGCTTGATCCATAATCTCCTCCTCTTCACTTTTGGTTACCATGACAACAGGCAAGCCTGGTTGCATCTCTTTGATGCGCATAAGTGTATCAAGGCCACTCAATCCTGGCATGTTTTCATCTAAGAATACCAGGTTGTAGTTTCTTTCTAAAAGCATGGCCAAAGCATCTTTCCCATTGGTGGCAGTATCAACTTGATAACCTTTCTCCTTGAGAAAGAAAATATGTGATTTTAGATGTTCAATCTCATCGTCCACCCATAAGAGTAGATATTTTTCATTGTTTTCCATTTTCTTTTTTTATTCTGATGATTGTGTTACTTAAAGAGCACTTCTTTATTGTTTTCAACAAAGAAGCTGCCCTTAGTAAAGTTGTCTGGGAGAGCTCAAATATCAGTCCACTATTGATTCAGAGACTTTATCCAAGTGATGTAATCTGAAATTGAACCTTCTTTCACAATCTCATCCAAATTAGATTGATTAAGTGGAACTATGGGCCACTCATCAGCACTCAATTGTGATTTCCAAAAGCTGTTGTTTTTCAGTTCAGTAATGAATTTTTGTAAGCCCTCTTCGTTGGGGAATTCTTCTACCACAATGAGTATTCGGTCTTCTTGTAATCTATATTGCTTTATGGTTACTCTTAGTCTCAATTTGCTGATAGCTTGGCTGGTTATAAACCCAGCAACTTTTCGCACGTCTGTGTTGCTTGGAACTTCAACAGCCATTTTACCCATCTTTTCTTGAGTGAATAGTGAACTGATGATTGGTTTTTCAGAACTGTCTTCGCTTTTAGACACTCCTGTTTCTATCTGCTCTGATGCTATATATTTAAGATCGATGGTGGTACTTCCGCCACTCTTTAAGTAATAGGTAGAGAAAAACTTCTGATATCCACTAATATCTCCTGAAGAGATAAAGAGATCTTTGTTCTTTTCTGAACCTGCCAACAATATTACCTTTTCTGCGTTTTCTACTTTAAAAATGTCCGTTTTTGATCTTAAACCAAAGTAATAATCCATTACTTCATTGGCATTGACAAATGAACCTATTACAATCACTCTCTCTTTAGAAGGTAAATTGCGGATTCGTATCTCATAGCTGGTGAGAAGATAACGATTAAAATTGTAGTCGGCAATATTGAAAACCATTTGGTTGATATCAATCTCCTTTTCAGTCTTTACCCACAGGTAATGCGCTGCTTGAGGTTCGTACTCAAACATGCTGCTGGGAATTGAATCAATGGTTTCTGCAATTTCTGTACTTATGGTTGATTTTGGTTCTGTGCTTTTCTGCGCTATCTCTTGAACAGGTTGGCGACCCTGGGCAATCATCTTCAGCCATTGGGAAGCCAAACGCCCCTCTTCACTCTTGGGATGCTCGGCAGAAAGAGATTTAAGTTCTTGTTCAAAAGCGGCTCTATTGCCCGATTTCCCTTCTGCCATGGCACCTAATAGTTGCGACTTTCGAATTAAGGAAGGCTCTTTAGCCCGACTCTTCACAATCGTTGTTAACTCTTTTACTTTGGTGAAATTATTTACTCGATAAGCGCCAAAAGCTTCTTCATACTTACTGTTCATCTCTTGCATAAACGCCAGTTGAGTTTCACCAAAAGTGGAATCGTTGGCATAAGCTGCATAGCGGCCATTGGGAAACAGCGCGGTCAATTGTTGTCTCATGGCATGGATGCAACTCTCATTTTCAGCTTTTGTACAAGTCATATAATTCCAAAACAAAACCTCTTCCATTAATTTGTGCTCAGGATATTTATTGATAAATCGTTGAAACATTCTTTGTGCTTCATCATAGGAGTTGAAGTGCTGTAGAAATACCAATCCTGCTCGGAAGAGGGCATCAGCTTCTTTATCTTTAGATAGAGCGAGCTTTTCAGGTGTGGTAGGTATGTCAGCTAATAAAGCAGCTCTATCTGGCAACAATGAAGTTGCAGACTGATTACTTCCAGCTTCTGGCATAGGATCAGAAATTTTCATTCCCATTAAAACTTCTGGATCATCAGGCTGCATGGGAGAATCGGACATCTCCATTTGCGGTTCAGCCGAACTTAGATCCGATCGCCTCCAATTGTCTTGAAGTGGACGACGTCCCCATTTTCGTTCAAACTCCATTTTTCCCATGCTGGTCGTGCTGGGATTATAGAAATACCATTTTCCATCTCCACTTCGCGCACTGGAGCTGGAGGATTGCATTTGATTTTGAAAAAAGAAAGGGTCGCTCATATCATCATATCCTCCATCCACATTTAGAGATCTGTTTAATTGTGCTAATCTCTCTTTTTCGATGATGGCATCTACAAAATCCTCGCGCTGTTTTAGTGGTAAAGAAGCCAACCATTGTAAACTGTCTTCTCTCTCTATAATTTTCAGCTCTTTGGCAAGGTTTTTAAGCCCAGAGTGACGGTGTAAAATCTCTTTGTTGCGAACATCTGACTCCGCAGAAATGGTTAAAGTGCTGTCGTAATAACTGTAAGAAGGTATATAAGATGTTTGGGCGAAGTACAAGGATGCGAGTGCGATATAGGTTTCTCTCTTTACATGCGAATTGTTGTAGTTATATCCTGCAGAAAGTTTTAGGTGTAGAATTGCATTTGCAGTATCCTTTTCATGCAAATAGGAAGTTGCAATGGCATAGTGAAGTCGGTCACGATACTCTTCATTTTTCACTTGTCCTGCCATTTTGATTAATTCCGCTCTTGCTTGTGAATAATTACCCGTGGCTACAGCCATTGTGGTGGCATAGTTAATTCCAGCATTAAGTGCCATTTCATAGGGCGGATTGAGTTTTATTACTTTTTGAAAACTCTCCATAGCCAAAGCGTTCTGGTCGGTGATTTGATAGAGCTGACCCAGAACATAGTACCGACGTATGCGATCCCATCTACTTCTTGATTCTTCTGCAGCAGCTTTTACAAAGGGAATGGCCGTTTTATATTGTTTTAGTCCTATATATAGAGCAGCATAAGTGGCTGAGTATTCCCCATATAATTTTAGAGGTGGTTGTCCTATTGCATCGTATTGATCTAAAAGGACACGGGCGTTTTCATATTCTTTCATCTCAATCCTTGTACGTGCTGTCCACAATAGAATTTCAAACTGTACCCACTCGTCGGGAAATTCGCGAAGTGCATAATCTAATACCGATAGTGCATCAATAAAATTATGATTGTAAAGATGAGCCTTTCCAACCAAAAGATAGGCTTCTCTAATCACAGGATTAAATTCACGTTTGTTGACGAAGGATTCATATCTGGAACTACCTCGCTTGGGTGTTTTTTTGGGTCGAACGGTGATCGATTTTTTTTGAATAACTTTTAAACCTTTTTCCACTGCACGCTCCATATCTCCGCTGGCCATGTTTTCCTGCTCTTTTCCAGAGTATGGAAAAAGAGGCAACACTTCCATATAATTATCCTGTCGTGAAGTCTGTAGTTGCTTAACTCCCCGTTTCATACTTTGCTCCCCGTTGTGCAAAATATTATAACGTGCAGTCATAGCATTATAATTCCTTGATAGCCAGGTGTTCTTTTGCGTTGAACATGCCAATAGGCTCAAAGCAAGAAGAGACAATAAGATGTTTTTTACGGTCATGAATTTTAAAACAGAGGTATACAGTTAATAAACAGAGTTTTTACAAAATTATTTTATTCATCTACAAAAATGGCGAAAAGAGTGCAAACATTTCATAGTTTTAGCAAGGGTTTATCTAAATAATTAAAAATGAAGGTTTTTATAGTTGAAGACGATCCGTTGTTCTCTGCAATTATCGAGCGCTTGCTTCAAGAGGACGATTCATTAGATTTGGTGTTTTTTGGTAGTGGAGAATCATTGCTTAATGGGTTGTCAAAAAACCCCGATGTCGTCACTTTAGATTTGGGCTTGCCAGACATTTCGGGTGTTGAATTGTTTGGAAGAATTAAACAGTTCAATTCAGAAATTGAGGTGATAATTATATCAGGACAGGACGACATTAATGTAGCAGTTGGATTGTTGAAGGATGGTGCTTATGATTATTTGGTTAAAGATAACAATTTAAAGGAGAGGTTGCACAACAGTTTTAAACAGTTGAAAACGAGACGTAAGCTTCAGGAAGAGGTGATGGGACTGCGTAAACAAGTTACTGGCCGTTTTAGTTTTGAAGATGTGGTTATTGGAGAAAGTTCTTCCATACAAGCCGTGGAACATCTAATTAAAAAAGCTATAAAAATCAACAACATCAACATCTCTATCTATGGAGAGCAAGGATGTGGGAAAAAGTTTATTGCTAAGATTATCCATTACAACTCTTCGCGAAGGGATTTCCCTTTTGTGGTTGTAGATGCAGAACCTCTTACTCAGCAACAGCAAATTGAAGAGCTCTTTGGAGTTGAGAACGTTGATGTTGTAGGACGACCTACTTCTCAAAAAGGAAAGTTTGAAGAAGCTACGGGTGGAACCATTTATATTGAAAATGTGGATAAGCTCACACCTGATGTACAGCTATTTTTACTTGAGTTGTTGAAAAATCATAGCTATTACAGTTGGGGCGGATATGAAATGAAAGAGCTCGATACAAGAGTGATTGTCTCTTCTCTATTAGATCCTGCTGATTTGTTGCATCGATCGAGTTTCTCTACCGATCTTTATTATCACTTGGCTGGTTTATCCATTCACTTGCCACCTTTGAGAAAACGCAAACGCGATATCATCTTATTAGCAGAGCATTTTTTGAAAGATTTTTGCACCAACAATGGTCTGGTGAAGAAAGAGTTAACAGCGCAGGCAAGACGGAAGTTGTTGAATTATTTTTATCCTGGTAACATTCGTGAGTTGCGTACTATTATTGATTTAGCAGCTGTTTTGAGCAATGGAGAAATTATAGATCAAGAGCATATAACTTTCAACAGTGTTGAAGAAGAGTCTTTGTTGGATGGAGAAGAGTTAACGATGCGTGAATACAATGATGTGATCCTTCGTCATTTTTTGAAGAAATATAAGAATGTTATGACGGTAGCCGAGAAATTGGAAATTGGAAAGTCATCCATCTATAATTTTCTCAAAAGAGAGCGGGGTGAAGAGGAGTAAAAAACATCCCATACAAATTAGCTTGTAGCTTTTGTATGAGATGTTTGTTGTTTTTATTAAGCTGTAAGTTCGTTGTATTGATCTGCACTCATAAGATCATCTACCTGAGCAGGATCTTTCATCTCTATTTTTATCATCCATCCACTTTTGTATGGATCTTTGTTTATTAATTCTGGTTGTGATTCTAACTCGCTGTTCACTTCAATAATCTTGCCTGCAACAGGCATGTAAAGATCCGATACTGTTTTAACAGCTTCAATGGTTCCGAAGATCTCATCTTTATCTAGATCTTCATCTTCGGTTTCTATCTCAACAAAAACGATATCACCCAATTCACCTTGGGCAAACTCGGTGATTCCTACAGTGGCAATGTTGCCATCCACCTTCACCCATTCGTGGTCTTTTGAGTACTTTAAGTTTTTAGGTAAATTCATAATTGTTTTAATTTTAATAAGGTTACTCTTCAAAACTAACAATTTTTTTTAAATCTGCTGAAAGTTTGCTGAAGATTTATTCGACTAAACTTATTTGAGTGATTATTGATTCTCGCTTTATCTAAAATATTCTTGTTCCGAAAACAAACTTTTCACTCCACCATGGATCGTCCAATGGGGTGGTTGTAACGCCCAATGATGATGAGGTGTGAATAAATTTGTTGTCGCCCAAATAGATTCCAGAATGGGTGATGAACCTTGAGGTTCTGTATGAGCGTGTGAAGAAAACCAAATCCCCTCTACGTAAAGATCGTACATCGTAAATGATGGTTCCATATCGGGCTTGTTCTTCAGAGCTATGAGGCAATGAGATTTTGTGTGCTGCAAATGTGGTTACCAGTAAACCAGAGCAGTCCATACATTTTGACGTGGTTCCGCCCATGCAATGAGGCACACCCAAATATTTTTCTGCCGTATTGATAATTTTATTAGGTGAGGCATTGGCTCTATTTAGCTTCTTTTCAATCCCACCTTTTATAAAATCCTTTAGTTCTCGACTTTCATTACTACTTTGTTTTGCATTTTTGCTGGTTGTACGATCAGATGTTATTGGATAGCTCTGTGAAGAACAACCGAGAAAAGCTGCAAAGAGAAGAAGTGTAAAAGCATAAAGAAGAATTTTGGGTGCCAATGAGTTCATTTATTTTGTTTTAACTGTTGGGTTGTAGAGACTTTCGTGCGTAACAATTCTTATTTATCTCTTTCCGCTATTGCGTTAAAGAGAACCTGAAGCTCACACCAAAACTGCTGTTGGTGATTGGGTAGCTGGACGAAATATAAGGAGAGTTCATCTGCCTATCATAAAATACTTGAACGTTAAAACGACTGCTCAAAACATAATCAGCGGTCATTTTTAATGTGATTATTTTCTGCCCAGCGGTCATCTGATTTAATCTCTCTTCAATTCTTCGAATGATAGAGTAGCTGTCTCTAATGGAGATGTCTGCTCGTAAGTTCAAATCAGAAGACATTTTCTTTGCATTGGCTTTGGATCCAAGAATTAAATCCATTTTATCAAATCTATACCCCAAGCCTACCACCCACTCATCGCTGTAATTTTCGATCATCTGATTGTTGCTCAAACTAAGTGATAATATACGGCTTTTTTTCATCTCTACCCTTGTGGTAAGACTGTTGTTCCAAGTCATATTGATCTGAATGAGAGGTGAAAACTGTTCAGAAATAGAGACTCCACTTATTTGATATTTGGTTACAAAATTACCTTGTGCATCTCTTATAAAGCTAAATCCATCTCTGAATGACTCCCAATCTGTATTGGTTAGATAGTTGCCAACAGTATAAACCGACCTATAAGCATGTGAAACATCCACAGATTTAAAGTATTTCTGAACCCATTTTATTTTTGAAAGACCATCGTAAGTAATTCTCCAGTTGGGTTGCATGTAAGCCAATGAAGGCATGGGATTAAGGAATATATTGCTCGCTTTTTTCCCTGAGTAGGCAGCTAGAAATGCGGGAACCATAACTTCCTGTGACGAGAGGCTATATCCATCAACACCATTTTCAACATCGATATCTTGGGTTGGATAACCAGATGGGTTATAAGGTACACCAGCCAAAGGAGAGTATTCATATAGAGGGTCGGCATACTCTCCAGTTGTGGGATGTGCTAATCCTACACGCTGTGATCCTAATCTTTGTGCAATTGTTTGTCGATTATTTAAAAACTGATCGAAGGCATCGGATTGATATGCTCCTTTTTTATCTGGCTTCTGAAATGCAGTAGCAATGATATTATAACTCATCGAGAATCCTCCGTTTTCGATGGTGTTGTATGCTCCTCTAAAACCATTGCCGTCGAAGAGGTAGTACTCCGACATATTATTACTTGTGCGATGGTTTCCTGTTAAATCTATTCTAAGTCCTTTGATGGGTTCAAGAGTGGCTCTTATTGTCACATCTTCTGTTTTGTTCATCATATACGGCGTATTCAGTGTGCTGTCTGTGCTGAGCCACTTATTATCTACCGCTTGTAGGGCATAGTCTCGATCTTGCCATCCGAGCATAAAGGGTAAACCTGGACCTGTAGCTCCTCCATATGATTGTGCACCCAGAAATTTTGCTTCAGGAAGGTAACCTGGCAATATGGTTCCACTATTTTGCGTGTATGTGGCAGATATATTTTTTACACTGGTAAGCAGTCGAGCTGAATACTCGAACAATTTCTTTGCCACATCGTTTTGCTCAACTTTTTTGCCTGTGACAATAATTCGTGCAGAAGAAATATCTTGTTCAGGTACAAAAGTTAGTGTGTTGGCATCAATCACCACCTGTTTCCCTTTTACAGGAATGCCCGACTCATTAAACACCCTGATGGTGACGTCGGTGGTGGATAGCTTATGATTTACGGTGAACGGTTCGCCTCCTTGCATCTGCAAATTATGCTGTGTGAATCGCACTGTTTCACTCTGATTTGGGCCTCGACTGGCTGTTCGGTTGAGTCCTTTCAAGTAATTTGATTTGTTGTATAAGTTGTTAAAATTGAGTTGTGAGTTGGCTTGAATATTTACAGAGTTGCGAATGGTATTTCCCCACTGATATTCATCCGTGGTAATTGGGCCCTGCTGCCAACTGTAAAGAGCACCATAGTTTACGCTTGCTGAAGTCCAGTCTAAGAGAGGCAGCTTATTAATAGGTACGGTGTAGCTCACATTCAGGTTGTGCTGATAGTTGGTGGTTCGGCCAAAAGAAAGAATATTATTCATCACTGAATCTTTCCATAAATCGTACTCATCAGAATATAGTTTTTTATTAACCACTCCTTCTGGTTCATCGATGGAGGCATTATTGGTTACTCTAAAATCCATCTTTAAGGATTTGGTGAGATTGTATGTGAGATCGAAGTATCGATTCCAATAGAAATCTTTATCTACTGAAACAGGTATATTGTAGGTAGGATTGTTAATGTTTCTTAGTTGTTCTTCACGATAGCCTCGAGTCAATTCCCAACGATACCCCAATTGCGTAGGTGCTAAATAGAAGTTAAAATCTCTTATAAGCGCCAAAGATTTTGGTTTGAGTTTCTTAAATGGTTCAACGGGCTTTGGCCGATTTACAAAATTATAGGCTAAAATGCCACGATAGTTTTTGTCGGTTTGATATTCAATATCTATATTTTGACGGTAAGTTTCGTTGTATGCATAGGTTGCACTCAGGTTGCTGGGGGAGTAGAATTTGGTGACCCCCTCTTTAGGTTGCAATCTTACATTTGAAAAGCTTATACTCTTGCGTTTTACAAGATCTTGTGAGAGCTCTTTTATGCTGTCGCGATCACTGCTGCTTTTTGCGCTTTTTAAAGCCACATCCAATGGAATGTCAGGATCCAAAGGGGAGTACTCAGGAGTCGCCACCTGTTTGCTGAAGCTGTAGTAAAATGGAATCGATAATCTGTTCTTTGGCCCTAATAGCTTACCCAACTCCAAGCTGGTGGCAATATCATATTGATAATAATCTTCTTTGCTTCTTTCGGTTACACTTTGGTCGATACTTCCAAATCCAGCGGTACTCACATTTCCAGCTACAGAAACTGAACCTAAGTCGGCGAGTTTCACATTTAATCGTCCATTGGCTGCCCATCCTCCATCTTCTTTAAAATCTGTTAGCCGCAATTCATTTACCCAAACTTCAATGGCTTTATCACCAATGGAGTTGTTGCGAACACCAATCATGATAGTTTTGACATTGGCCAAGTTTGGGTTTCCTTTAATTTTCACCTCATTGGCAGGCTTTTCGCTATCGGGTCTGCTGAAGATTTTTGTAAGTGAAACAGAGGAGCCTGCTTCGCGCATCAAGTCATTTCGTTTCAGTTTTATCTCTTGTAGCAACTCAAAGGGCAAGTCAATGGCATTGTTTTCGGGCCAAACCATATATCTGTGTGCGATAGAGTTGTTGCTGTAGGAGGAACTGTGCGGAGTTAATTCCAGCGGAATTTCATATTCGTAATAGTTGTTTTGATAATCAGTTCCCAGACGAATGAAGATACTCATCTGACCATCGTCGAGAGCATATCCAGAAATAGCTTCGGCATGGACATCCATTTTTAATCTCTTGTATTGTCGAAGATCCATATTTAGAGTTTTGTAAACTGCCCGTGCATCGTTATTTCCCAAATCAGTGATTTTTAAAGAAAGGGCTTGCTCATTCAATTCACGGGGTGTTGGGTTCGATGGATCTACAACGCGGTCTACGCCTGGGGGCAAAACATAATTTACAGGTTCACGATTTCCATTCTCTTCAATATTAACAGCAGAAATTTCAAATTTGGTATTTGTATTTTTGGTAGTTGTGTTATTTTCATTGTCCTCAATAGGAACCAAATTTTTATCGTACTTACGCCACTCAGATCGAATTAAATCTAATGAAGCAAAACGCAGTACAACTGAGTCGCTAAAGTTATGAAGGAACATTCTCATGAAACGGATGGAGCGTTTGCCTTCCGGATTACCTACTTTTGTTGAGTCATCGGTACTGATGGGTACTTTAAATTGATACCATTTTATGGTTTCAACATTTCCGTTTTTTAGTTTTACCTCTCTGGTGACAACATCAGTAATATAATTTTCACCAACTTCCATATTGTTTGGGTTCAATTGGATGCGATATTGATAGTAATTTTCTGCCTCACTTAAGGTGTTGTCGCCATTAATATCTTCTCCGTCAGGAATTGTGGTGGAAGCTGCACTGTATGATTCTCCAGAGTTTTCAGAAGGTTTTGAGTTTCCTTCAGGATTGTTAAAATCTTTGTAGCGCTCTAAAATACTTGTTTTGTTTCTATCGAAATCGCTTCCTCTGAAGTAATGAAAGTCATCTGCTGCAGGATCTTCATCGAATCTCTTCATTGCTTCTGGATTAAGGATAGATCTTATGGCCGATAAGTAAGGGCTGTAAAAATCTCTTTCTCTTTCAGAGCTCATTCCGTTTAATCCCACATCTTGCATTAATCTGGTGGCTGGATCATTGCTGAACGCATTGACCAAGCTTTGTTTTCTTGGGATGTAACCCCAAACAGTTGAATCTACATCAAAAGGTTCGTTGGGGCCAGGAAGCCCTTGCTCAAAAAACTTGCGAGAATCTTTTAAAATATCTTCTGATATATCTCCCAAGTTGATGTATAAATCTCCTCCTTCATGAGTGCCTTCATCGTAAATAAAAGGATCCATCACCCAAAATTCTATATGGTCTATGTTGGCAGCTTCAAAATCGTTGGTGTCAATTTTTCTCATGATTCCAGCCCATCTCTGCTTTGGGGATGGTAAAGTCCCATCGGGATTCAGATTTGTGTCGAAGTTGTAAGGCCCTCTTTCACTGGGATAATAAGCCAAGTTAAGAACCGATATGTTGGTGGGTTCGCCTGTTCTTGCTTGTCTGAATGGAAATATTTCATTTTCATAAATCTCTCGTACATAATGATTGGATTGTGCGTCTTCATCTCTTTTAATGTGAGAGGGAGTAAGTGAATTATTTCGTAAAAAGAGAGGATCAATCACGTACCAGGCAAGTTTGGCTCTATTGTAGCCATATTTTAGGTCATTGGTTAATTTTGATTCAGGAAAGAGAGAGGGCGTACTGGCAAGTTTCCATGATGTCCATTCTTTTAAGTTCAAGGGAATTTTTGTTCCTTCAAAATCATCAATGTAAGAAGACCCTGCTTTATCGATAACCTTTGGATGCCCAGGAACCAATTGTGCAAACTCTCCTTCAAACGAAATAGAGGAGGGTGTTTTTGTCTCTAAAAATGGGATTTTGTCAATCCATTTGGTCAGCAAATTGGATTCGGTGAAATAGGAGGTGTTCAACCCCCAAATAGTGTTGGAAATAGGCTCATTGCCATAGGCAACTTTCTGTGTGAGTGGTCGTTCGCTTAGGTGCATAATAGTAGCTCCTACATTGAAGTTTTCAGTAAATCGATAATCAAAATGGCTTCCTATTAAAGTTTTAGTTTGTAGGTTGAAAAGTGATTGGCTTTCTAATGAAACCTGGATGGGTGTTCCTGATTGTAACAATCCTGGATTGAGAATTTGAATGGATCCTGCAGTGTAATTAACCGAGTAATCTACATTTTCGGTCAATCGAAGTCCTCCAGCAGTAACGATGACTGATCCTTTGGGAATATCGAATGCATTTAACGAGATTTCGGAACCCGATTCTGCTTTGTACGAGCCTTGTAAACGGTATTTATTCTTCTCAGCCGTTTGTTTTGCTACTGTTTGGGTAGAACTATAAAGTTCATAAAAAGCATATTTATCTTTTAATTCTTGTGTTGGTAGTTGATCTGCTAGGTGCTTCCCAAAAGGTTCTAGTACTGGAAAAACGATTCGTCCTTGGGCAGGAATAATAGTGTAGCCAGGCACAAAGTCGAACACACCATCTGGGGAGTATTCTTGCCTGCTGTTTAAATTGTCTAAATTCATGATGGCAATAAACAACTTCCCATTGATTCCTCCTTTTTCCATAGTTGGGCCTTCTGGAAAATAGTTGATATCTGTACCCGTAGAGTCATTGAGGTAGGTTACATTCATAATGAAGTTTTTTTCACTCAATTGATAGGCTCCCATCGAATAAATGTTCTTCATCATTAAGTCCCAAGTTGTTAAAGAAGGAGAGAGCATGGTTCCTTTCAAAAGCTTGGTAATTAAACTTTTGGGCGCCTCAATTCCTGCAGTGCTCAACTCTCCTACTTTATAGGTTTTTCCATTATAGGAGTATTCAAAAGCCACACTTAAAATCTCATCTGCATTAAGCGCATTATTTAATGAGATGTAACCCAATCGAGTGTTTAAAGTATATTCTGAGGAGGTAAGTAATCGGGCATTTTCAATCTTTTCGTAATCGCTGGTTGTTTTAAAAGATGATAATATGGCAGATATATTATTGATGTTTCTGATACCGCTATAAGTGGTGGTCATTTCGCGATATAAGTTGTTTGCATCATTGCTGGGGTTGATTCCTGGCGTACTGTTCCAACTGCTATTGGATAGGTGGTTTTCGTTTTCTCCTAAGTCGGTGAAAGCAACAATATTTCTTGAATTATCGAAGTTGCTTGTTTTGTTCGTAATCCACACCTCAATTTTGGTAATATTGATACCAGAGTTGATAATAGGGAGATTGGCCAATGATTTATCGTAGTTGTCTCTAAAGAAATGAGATAGAAAAAAGTGTCGGTTTGCATCGTAAGCATCTGCCGAAATATCGAACTCTTGCGTTTGAGCTCCACCTTGAATATTCATTACAGATGTTTCGCCTTTTTGCTGAGAGAAAACTGTCGAGATGGTTAATTTTCCAAATTGCATTTCTGTTTTTATGCCCCAGAGACTCTGACTACCTGTGATGAGCGTTCCTGGAAGTGGCATAGAGACATTTCCGGCTTCAATCTTTTTTATGATATCGTCTTCACCACCTTCATACTCAAGATTAATCTGATTTTCGAAATCAAAAGTAGCTTCCGTATTGTAATTGATACCTAATTTTAGTTTTTCACCAATGCTTCCACGTATATTCATCTGCAACTTTTGCTGAAAATCAAATGTGGTGGTTTTGCGCATCTTTTCTTGTAGAGTCGGATTATCAATTTTGGTGTGATTTACGCCCAATCGTATCTCTGCAATCCCCTGCGGACGAATATTTATGGTATTAGTTCCAAAGATGCTCTCAAAGATTTCATTGTTGACACGGAAGTCTCCAAAACCTCCTGCTCCTCCTTCTGTATCAGTATTCTTACTTTCCCAATATTTTTGCATCGATTGGCGCATTTCACGATTATTGTACTCTTCTAAAGACATGGTGTAGGGGAGTTTCACCTGCATGTTTCCAATCTTACGATAGAGTGTTACCAAACCCGTACTGGGATCGTATTCTGCTGTGTAGTCAATATTGGTAGGATCGTCTAACTTTACTGGCGACTCTTTTTCTTCATAAGGTGTTTGAGGATTTTTGAGAGGGGTGGTAAAACGAGCTGGCTCAATTATAGTTTCTGTAGTGTCCACCCCTTGTGATAGGGGAATAGAGTAGCCTTCTTGCATCGATGGGACGTGTTGTTCAGCGTCCACCATTACAAATAGAAATGTTAAAAGGAGAATTAAAAAGTTATGTACGACCTTATTTCTCAATGTTTAAGTTTTCCTCTGGTTGGGTTACAACATTTTTAGTGCTTGTTTTATAATCTGTTCCACTTTGCTGTTGGGTTCACTGCTCATAATTTTGTTAACAGCTTTTTGTGATGGAACTTTTGCAAAACCTAGCATCACTAATGCGGATAACGCTTCATCTCGAACAGTATTGTCTGTTAGACTAAATAATTTTTCATCATCTCCCTCTTTCCCCAACTTATCTTTTAGATCTACGATAACTCTTTGGGCAGTTTTTGTACCAATGCCTTTAATTGTTGTAAGCTGTTGTGTGTTGGCCGTAACAATGGCTGCTGTAACTTCATCTGGCGGCATAGAAGAAAGCATCATTCTTGCTGTATTGGACCCAATGCCCGAAACAGAAATTAGATGTCGGAAAAGGATTCTTTCAGCTTTGTCATAAAAGCCATAAAGATTGTAAGCATCCTCTCTAATATTCTCATGAATAAGGAGGGTAGCTTCATTTTTATCCTTTAATGCAGTAAATGTTGTAAGGGAAATATTTATAAAATAACCAAGTCCATTATTTTCAATAACCATATGGGCTGGACTTCTCTCTATAATTTTTCCTGAAATATATTCATACATAATGCTAATTTAATCACTATAAATACAATGTTAAAACTCTCTTAACGATCGTGTTGAAGTAAATTTTAGGTTTCATTGATTACGCTTCCTTATTACCCCATCCTTGCGCTTTCAAATTGATCTCATCTCCCGACAAACTAATGATTCTACAGGCTTTTTCTTTTTCCGTTAGGTGGCCTACGACTGTTGCAATAGAAGATAACTCTTTTTCATTTTTTTTGAATTCGGCCAGTGAGATGGTGAAGAGAAGTTCATAATCCTCTCCTCCGTTTAATGCTGCTATGAGTGGATTGAACTCTATCTCTTTGGCAGTTTTCAAGGTTTTTTGATTGAACGGAATTTTATCTTCATAAATTCTGCAACCTAAATTCGACTCTTGGCATAAAAGTAGTGTGGCTGCTGCCAATCCTTCTTTCACGGCGATCATGGAAGTAGGTTTTAACTTAATCCTTTTTAGCTGGTTGATCTTCTCGCATCTTGCTTCTGGCTTTAATTGTCTACGCAAGACATATTCATTATCACCAAATTCGGGAGTAACCGTATCAACAGCTTTCAAAACTCTTTTTTCTCTTTCTAAAAGATGTAATCCAATAAGTGCTCCTCCCAAATCACCAGTAACGCAAAGTAAGTCGGTCGGTTGAGCGCCTGTGCGGAGAACCAAATCTTTTAGAGGGGAACTACCTAAAACAGCCGCGGACAAAGTTAATCCAGTAAGGCTAGGGGAAGGTTTAAAACTGACCAGATCAATTTTATACTCTTCACAAGCAGCCATCATCCCTGATACCAATAGCTCTGTACTCTCTAATGTCATTTTAGTACTCAATCCTGCATTAACAATGATTTGCTCAGGCAGTGCATTCATGGCCAAAACATCTGTAATAGCATTGACTACCATCTTAAATCCTAAATGTTGTAGGGGGGTGTAGATGAGGTCAAAGTGAATTCCTTCCAACATTAGGGTGTTACTTAGGAGTTGATGATTGGGGAGATGAACAATGATAGTGTCGTCGTTAAAGCCTCTAACTGTAGTCTCTTTTTTGATCTCAAATTTCTTGTTGATATGATCAATCAACCCATATATGCCTAACTCTGATAGTGAAGTCTCTTTTTTTGTCATCGAATTATTTTATTATTTGCCTCAAAGATATAAAAATGACTGGTCACAAGTCAATCATACAGTACTTTAAACTCTGGTTGTTCTATAAAAATATTAACAATCAATATATTTGGTGAGTTAAATGTTTGGAAAATAGCTCTTCGATACCTAAATTTGCAGCAGTTTAATACCTGAGGATGATTAGGGGACTTTATGTCCCCTATTTTATTAACTGTTTGTGAATATGATTACTAAACAACAAGTCTTAGATATCATCACTGAAAGAGTGGATCAGGAAGGATATTTTTTGGTGGATATAGATATAAAGCCCATCAATAAAATTGTTGTTTTGGTGGATGGTGATGAAGGTGTTCCTATTGAATTTTGTGTTTCTTTATCTAGATTAATTGAAAGTTCAATAGACAGAGAGATTGAAGATTATGAATTAGAAGTTTCTTCACCAGGGATTGGGCAGCCTTTAAAAGTCTATCGCCAATACTTGAAGTGTGTGGGAAGTGAAGTAGAGGTTTTGGCTCTGGATGGAATGAAATATAAAGGGACATTAAACAGTGTGTCTGATTCAGGTGTTGTAATTACCGAAGAAAAGAAAGTGAAAATTAAAGGAAGAAAGAAAAAAGAGTTGCAGATAATTGAGCATAATTTTTCTTTTGAAGATATAAAATCAGTAAAAGAGACAATAAAATTTTAAATCCGACACAATCAGAGCGATGGAACATATAAACTTGATTGATACATTTTCGGAGTTCAAGGAGCTTAAGAACATTGATAGGGTTACCCTTATCAGAGTCCTTGAAGATTCTTTTCGTAGTGTTTTGATAAAGCTTTTCGGAAGCGATGATAATTTTGACGTTATTATCAATACCGATAAAGGAGATTTTGAGATATGGCGTAACCGAGAGGTGGTTGCCGATGAGGATCTTACCGATGAGAATCTGCAGATTAGTTTGTCTGAAGCGCACAAGCTGGATGACGACTATGAAGTGGGCGAGGAGGTGACTGATGAAGTGAAGTTTGCCGATTTTGGTCGTAGAGCCATCTTGACACTTCGTCAAAATTTATCTTCGCGTATATTGGAGCTTCAAAAAGATTCTATTTACGCTCACTATAAAGAGAAAATTGGTGAAATTGTTACTGGTGAAGTATATCAAATCTGGAAGAAGGAGTTGCTGGTGTTGGACGATGAAGGCAATGAGTTAATTTTACCCAAAACAGAGCAGATCCCTTCTGACTTTTTCCGCAAGGGAGACTCTATTCGCGCAGTAGTGATAAAAGTGGATATACGAAACAACAATCCATTAGTTATTATTTCGCGTACAGCACCTGAATTTCTTGAGCGACTGTTCGAGATGGAAGTACCAGAGATAAATGATGGATTAATTACAATTAAAAAAATTGTTCGTCAACCTGGAGAGCGTGCGAAAGTTGCTGTGGAGTCCTATGATGATCGTGTAGATCCAGTTGGAGCGTGTGTAGGTATGAAAGGGTCTAGGATTCATGGAATCGTGCGTGAATTAAGAAATGAGAACATTGATGTTATCAATTATACAACCAATACACAGTTGTTTATTCAACGGGCATTAAATCCTGCAAAAGTAAGCAGTATAAAGTTGTTAGAAGAGACGGGTAGAGCTCAGGTTTATCTGAAGCCCGAAGAGGTTTCTTTGGCTATCGGAAGAGGTGGCTTAAATATTAGATTGGCCAGTCAATTGACAGGCTATGAGTTAGATGTATATCGTGAAACGGAGGGTGAGGAAGACGAAGAAGATGTGAGGTTGGATGAGTTCTCAGATGAGATTGAGGCTTGGGTTATCGATGCACTTAAAGCGATTGGTTGTGATACTGCAAAATCTGTTCTTGATTTATCGTTGGAAGATTTAGTGAAACGTACCGACCTCGAAGAAGAAACCATACAGAATGTGATTTCTATATTGAAATCCGAATTTGAATAATTTCGTTTATCTTTGTAGTATTAAACGAGTTTCGTTAAATTCGATTACCTGAATTAAATTGAAAGTTCCTTTTATGGCAGTTGGACAAAGACTTAGTAAAGTAGCAAAAGAATTGAACGTTGGTATTACCACCATCACTGACTTCCTTCTTAAGAAGGGGGTTGAGATGGATGCGAATCCGAATACCAAAGTACCTGAAGATATTTTCGGACTTCTTAAAAAGGAGTTCCGCCAAGATCTTAATGTCAAAAAAGCTTCTGAAGAATTAATCGACCGTAAGGGCAGAGAGAAAAAGGAAGCTATTACTCTTGAGGACATTCAAGAAAAAAATCAAGAGGATGAAAAGCCACTTACTTCTCGGACCAAACACAATATGGATGTGAAAGTTGTAGGTAAAATTGATTTGGATGCACCTGCAACTCCTCAAAAAGAGAAGCCAAAAGCAGAAAAACCTGTTGAAGAGAAGTCTGTTGAGAAGCCTGTAGAAAAAGAGGCTAAGCAAAAAGAAATTGAAAAACCAATTGAGCCCAAAAAGAGCGAAAAGGCTAAACCTGAAGTTGAGCATATCCCTGTGGATTCCGGAAAGCCTATTGAACAGCCTAAAGTGTTAGGTACTATTGACCTGGAAGCTTCTAAAAAGAAACCTTCTGCCGCTATACCAAAGGACAAACCAAAAGCAGAAGTTGAATCTTCTAAAAAAGTTGTTGAACCTTCAGCTAAGAAAGCTCCTGATGCAACAAGCGAAAAGACTCCTGCTAAACCAAAAACTCAGGAGTTGAAAACTACATCATCTAAACAAGAAAAGGAGAAGTCAAAACCCTCAGATCCTAAGACAGAAACTGAAGAAAGTAAAAAATCGAGTAGTGCCGATAATTTCAGACCTACTCAGGTGAAAAAACTTTCAGGTCCTACTGTTGTGGGTAAGATTGACTTACCTGTTGACAATCGTCCAACTAGTGAGGAACGAAAAAATAAAAGGAAGAAGCGTAAGCGGATTAAAAAAGATAAAGAGCGCGTAAATATTGCTGCTCCAGGAACTGGCAAACCAGTACCAAGAACAGGTACTCCAACTCCAACTACTCGTAAGACGGGTGAACCAGCTAAAGAAGGTGAAAAGCGCCGACCTGTAGTTGTTAGAAAAAGACAACCTGCTAAAGTTACTAAAAGACCCGTGCGTCCTGAAGTAAGTGAGGAAGATGTAGCTAAGCAGATCAAAGAAACTTTGGCACGCTTAACATCTAGAGGAAGGTCTAAAGGGGGTGCCCGACACCGACGTGATAAACGCGAGTTGGCTTCACAACGCCACCAAGAGGAATTAGAACGTCAAGATGAAGAGAAGAAAATTCTTAGAGTAACAGAATTTGTTACTGCTAATGAAATGGCCAATTTGATGGAAGATGTGCACGTCAACCAAATTATTGCAACTTGCATGAGTTTAGGTTTATTTGTCTCCATTAACCAGCGATTAGATGCTGAAACCATTGTACTTGTTGGTGAAGAGTTTGGTTACGAAGTCGAGTTTATTAGTGTTGATGTAGCTGAAGCTATTTCTGAAGAGGAAGACGATCCCGAGGATCTAGTTCCTCGTCCGCCTATTGTTACTGTAATGGGGCACGTGGATCATGGAAAGACTTCTCTGTTAGACTACATTCGCAAGTCAGATGTAACAGCTGGAGAAGCGGGTGGAATTACCCAACATATAGGTGCACACAGCGTATCGTTAGAAGATGGTCGGAAGATTACCTTCTTAGACACACCAGGTCACGAAGCTTTTACTGCTATGCGTGCCCGAGGTGCTCAAGTTACAGATATCGTCATCATTATTGTGGCTGCTAATGATAATGTGATGCCACAGACTGTGGAAGCTATTAATCATGCTTCTGCTGCAGGTGTTCCTATTATTTTTGCTATCAATAAAATAGATGTAGCAGGTGCTAACCCTGATAAGGTTCGCGAGTCCTTAGCGGCTATGAACTACTTGGTTGAAGAGTGGGGTGGGAAATATCAGTGCCAAGAAATTTCTGCCAAGCACGGAACCAATGTAAAGTTGCTGTTGGAGAAGATTTTACTTGAAGCTGATATGCTGGAGCTTACTGCCAATCCAGACAAAGGAGCTGTAGGTTCAGTTATTGAATCTACGTTGGATAAAGGTCGCGGTTATGTTGCCACTTTGCTTGTACAAGCAGGTACTCTAAATGAGGGTGACTTGATTCTTTCAGGAAGCCATTATGGTTTTGTTAAAGCTATGTTCAATGAACGTAACCAAAGAGTAAAATCAGTTGGTCCTTCTGAACCCGTGTTAATTTTAGGATTAGACGGAGCTCCACAAGCTGGAGAGAAGTTTAATGTGATGAAGAATGAGCGGGAGACAAAGGAAATTGCCGCCAAGCGCCATCAAATTCAACGTGAACAGGGTATGCGTGCTAATAAGCACATTACTTTGGATGAGATTGGCCGACGGATTGCTATTGGCAACTTCCAGGAGTTGAACTTGATTGTTAAAGGTGATGTGGATGGTTCTATTGAAGCTCTTTCTGATTCATTGATAAAACTTTCAACTGAAGAGATTCAAGTGAATGTGATTCATAAAGCAGTAGGTGGTATTTCAGAGTCTGACATTATGTTGGCTGCTGCATCAAATGCCATTGTAATCGGATTCCAAGTTCGTCCTTCCTTGTCGGCACGACGAATTGCTGAAAAAGAAGAGATTGACATTCGTCTATATTCGATCATTTACGATGCCATTGAAGAGATCAGATCTGCAATGGAAGGAATGCTTTCGCCAGAGATTAAGGAGCAAATTACTGCAACTGTTGAAGTTCGAGAAACTTTCCATATTTCAAAAGTAGGAACCATTGCTGGATGTATGGTAAGGGAAGGCAAAATAAAACGCAGTTCTAAGGTGAGAGTGATTCGTGATGGAATTGTTATACATACAGGTGATTTGGGTTCTTTGAAACGATTTAAAGATGATGTTAAAGAGGTAGCCAGTGGTTTTGAGTGTGGTTTAGACATTCAAAATTTTAACGATGTGAAAGAGGGTGACTTAATAGAAGCCTTTGAGCAGGTGGAAATCTCAAGAACTTTGTAAAGAAGAAATGATATATAAACAAAAAGGGCTGTCTCAATTTTGAGACAGCCCTTTTAGCTTTTTTGGTATAGTGTGAGCTCTTTATTATCGCTCATAACTTCTTATCTTCAATCAACATTCAACACAAAGCTCTCCAGTTGCAAAAGCTCTTTCATTTTTTGTTGTGACACGACGTATTGAGCGCCTGGGTTTATAACGAACCAAACGTATGGCATTTAGAATTACCAATAGAACGCTTAATTCATGAATCAACATACCAGAAGCTAAGTTTACATTCTTTGTTAACACTCCAGCCAATAAAAGTGCCACCGTGCCGACGGCTAAAAACATATTTTGTTTCATATTACGTATGGTCGCTTTTGAAAGTTTTAAGGCGTGTGTTAATTTCTCTAGGTTATCTGCCATTAAAACCACATCCGCCGTTTCCATCGCTATATCTGTTCCTGCCACTCCCATGGCAATCCCCACATCTGCAGTAGCTATTGCTGGTGCATCATTAACTCCATCTCCAATCATTGCCAGTTTTACTCCTTTACCCATGCAAGCCTTAATCTTATTTACTTTGTCTTCAGGAAGAAGATTGGCATAGACTTTTTCAATGCTCAATTCGTCGCCTATAATTTTTGCGGTGTGTTCATTATCACCCGTTAACATCACCAAATGTTTAATTCCATCCGATATCAGTTGTTGGATAGTGGATTTTGCTTTATCTCTCACTTTATCTGCAATTGAAATAATCCCTAGTATTCTCTTGTTGTTTGCGACAAACACCGCTGTATTTCCTTTCTTCTCTTGTTCTGTAGCGTATGTTTCAATCTCAGGATCTATTTCTATATTATTGTGAGAAAGCCCTTTCCGATTTCCGATAAAGAGCGCATTTCCGTTGAGCGTCACTTCGATTCCACGTCCTTTAAGAACTGTGGTTTCTGTAGGTTTATTTACAAGCTTCAAACCTTTCTGATCAGCCTCTTTTACAATGGCTCTTCCTAAGTGGTGTTCGGAGACTACTTCAGCTTCAGCAGCCATTAACAATAGCTCATCTTTGCTTATACCGAATGATTTTATGGCTGTTACCGCTGGTTTTCCTTGAGTTAGAGTTCCTGTTTTATCAAAAACTACAGCATTAATCTTTGCTAGGTTTTCCATTACCTCACCACCTTTAATTAAAATCCCATTGCGTGCGCCGTTACCGATTCCTGCAACAATTGAAACTGGTGCAGAAATTACCAATGCGCCAGGACAAGCAATTACTAAAAAAGTAAGAGATAGATGAATATCCTGCGTTACAATCCAGACTAGAGCAGAAAGCAGCATTATTCCGGGAGTATAGATTGCAGCAAACTTTTCAAGAAACCTCTGGGTTTTAGCTTTTCCCTCTTGTGCTTCTTCTACTAATTCAATGATTTTTGAAAATGTGGTCTCTTCTCCTACACTTTCTGCCACTACTTCCAAGTAACCGCTATCCAATATACTTCCACTAAACACCTTGTCATCTATGCTTTTGCTTACAGGTACTGATTCTCCTGTAATAGCTGCTTCATTTACAGACGCTCTTCCTGAAGTTATTCGTCCATCTATAGGTATCTTTTCTCCAGTTTGAATGATGACGAGATCGTTTTTAATCACCTCTTCTGCCCTTATTACAGAACGGATGCCATCGCGAAGAACAGTAGCCTGGAGAGGTGCCATATCCATAAGTGACCTGAGTGAGGAGCGTGCTTTATTCAAAGATCGGCCTTCTAAAAATGCACCAAAGAGAAATAGAAAGGTGACAGCAGCTGATTCAAAATACTCTCCAATGATCAGAGCGCCTACTACAGCGATTGTTACAAGCAGCTCGATACTAAACATTTTTAGTCGAGCTGCTTGCCAAGCTTTTAGAAAAGTTGGAAATCCAGCGACCAATGAAGCTATAATTAAAAGTAGGTTTAATAGCATCTCACTTCCATTAAATAAATAGGAAGTTAAAGCACCTATAAGTAAGATGCCTGCAGCATACATTATTTTGTTTATTTGTTTAGCCTTCATGATCAAAACTGTTTTTTATATTTAGGACGACAATATTGGGAATCCAACTTTCTCAATAATTTTTCTCAATTTTTCAGAAGAAACCTCTTCTTTGTTGTACTTTACTTTTACTTTGCTGGAATTAAAGAGAACTTTCGCCTCTTTAACTCCTACCTCTCTGGATAAAACACCTTCTATCTTTACGATACAGCTTGGACAGGTAAGTGTCTCCAGTTGAAAATTCACTGTTTCCATATCAGTTATTTTATTAGTTACTTTTACTTTATAGATCAAACCCTATTTTACAGTTCGATATTAATGGTTATGACCATTACCTTCCGAATGGGAAATTTCTCCGTGCAATATGTGCTCTAAGGCTTCCAGAGTGTGCGTGTATTCTACATAAGCTACAACATACGCTCTACCTTCTTCTACAGAGTTGTCTTTTGTCTTACTAAGCTCTATGGCTTTTGTGTACTTTTCTTGCAGTACCTCTTTTAGATGACTAGTTACAATGTTGATCACCTCGTTAACTTCTTTTTTAGCTAAAGAGTTGTCGGCCATCTCAACCAGTTTAGTCATAGAACCTACTGGTTTCAAACCGGTGTAGGAAGCTCCTTCTCCTTCTCTGTGCAGACGAACTAGAGTTTCAAGAAAACTTGTTTCTAAAATCTCGTTGATCTCTTTGTTCTTACCTTTTAGTTTTAGAGTTTGCTTGAATTTATCGGTAATTTCTTTCTCATACTTTGGTTCTACCCATTTAAGCACCAATTCAACTTTGTTTTGTTCTAAAGCCATCAATGCATCTTTTATAACGGGACCATCGTAAGAGTCACAGTGTGCCGACGCGGGCAGAGCAGCGAATAGCATAAATGCCGTTACTAAAAGTGTAGGTAGATTGAATTTGAAAAACCTTCCTACTTTAGCAATTGTTTTTAGTGATGTTGTTCTTTCTTTTGTTTTCATGATTAAATCTTTTTTAGATTAATAAATAAATTAACTTCGATTTGATTGAAAACAAATGTAGGATATAGGGTACACCTGTGCGACCTATATTGTAAAATGGCACCGATTGAGAGAGAGCGACAAGTCTCAACTTATAAAGTAGGTCTTAAATATTTATGCAAAGTTTTGATCTTTAGGAATTTGAGATAGAGTTGCGAAATTGGCTGGGAGTTTTGCCAGCAACCTTTTTAAAAACGCGATTGAAGGCTGATTTTGAGTTGAAGCCACTTTCGTATGCAATTCCTAATAGCGAGTAGTTGTGAAATTTCTCATCCTGTATCTTTTTCTTTACCTCTTCTACACGAAATTGATTAATGAAATCGAAAAAGTTCCGTCCGTGCATTTCATTAATTACTTGCGAAAGATGGTGGGTAGAGACTTCCAATCCTTCAGCAAGCTTTGGTAAAGTTAAATCAGGATCCAAATAGGGTCTTTCACTCTTCATGTAATTTTCTATGTCCTTGAAGCATTTTTGGAGTTCATCACCTTCCAATCTTGAAGCAGCATATTTAATTCTATTTGTAGCAACTGGATTTTCAACCTCTTCAATTCCATGGCTGATGAAAACTTCTTTTTGATTCAAACCAAAATATCCGATGAGAATGATAAATGCTGAAAGTGATAGAAATAAACCGTTGGTACAAAACACCATAGAAAAAAAATGGAAAACATGATGAATTGCTGCAATCAGAATTAAAATAGTCCATATAATTCCAAAAATAAGAATTAGTTTACCCAACCAATCCAAATTGATGTCCCTTGAGGTAAAATCTTCTGTTGATTCTTTGATTTGCTTAAATCGTCTATAGGCTAAAAAGAAGTACAATGGGCCAGATAGTGCTGTTGCAATAAGAAATAGCATAAAAATAATTGGGGGTTCAACCCCTCCTGAAGTATGATCTACATTGATTCCCTCCGAGTAAGTGGGGAATTGAGAAGCAATGATTAAATAGAGTATAAATGCTATGAAAGGGGCGAAGTGTCCAAGCTTTTTAATCTGATAAGGCTTTTTACTTGAGATGAGTGAATTCACATATAAGTACATAAAAGGGCCGTGTAACAGGAATAGTCCAATTACACCACTGGATAAAATGGGCGCATTGGAAAAGTGATCCATTGTAAATGCGTAAATAGTTGTGGCAATACCCAGATAAAGAAGCCAGTAAATTAAGATTCGATCATGTAGCAATTTTGGCTTTTTCTGAAGAAGTAAGCCTAAAAAGAAAAATGCATTGAAAGAAGCTATAAAAAAAATGTAGGTCATCGTTCTTATATTTCTAAAGAATGAAGTTCAATAATTTCAGTCGGTGTAACAAAAAAAGATAAATATTCCTTCCAAAACTAAGCTAATTTATCTGCATTTCAAGGGGATGTTTCTTTCATTTGAATATGTTTTTTGTTCTGTTCACTCCTCTTCCTATGTTTTTGAAAATGCCAAACTTCTCAACCAATTCTGCTAAATCTCTTGTTGCAGCTCGTTTAGCTATTGAATTTAGCTCTTGATGTTCTTTACTTGTGATTTTTCATTTTTCTTTCACATACTCGACGGCTTTGAGTTGTCGTTCATTTAAACCAAGTTTCGTTAGCTGTTCAGCAGTAAAGTTGTTTTTGAAGAGTGTTACCCACAAACCGCCATCTCTCTCTATTATCTCGGATTTCGGGAAGTCCAGCTTGTTTGTAGAATTCTATAATTTTGATTGTGCCATGCCCCAAAGCATCTATTAAACCGCTTATGCCTTAGCAAGGTATCATACCTATTGATGCGGTTATTTTATTTTTTATTTATGGTCGCTCTGAACTTTGTTTCAGATAATCATCGTGCCAAGCACTTTTATATTCTATATTTTGTTGTTCGGGCATAACTTAATATTTTATGATATAGGTAACTGATTCAACTCCTTTTTTCTCAATTGCCAATTGGGCATATACTTATTCATTAATAGAATAAAACTCTTATTGTGCTTGCGTTCTTTTAGATGAACAAGTTCGTGAACAACAATATATTCGATACAGTTTTTTGGTTTTTTAGCCAATTCAATATTAAACCATATCGTTCTTGCCAAATCATTACAGCTGCCCCATTTAGTTTTTACTTTTCTAATCCCAAAGCTTTTAACGGAAACGCCAATTTCACGTTCATAAAAAGCAACTTTTTCAGATAAGAACAAACGAAGTTCCTTGCGATACCATTGATACAATTTATTTTTTATAAACTCTTTATCATTTACGTCGGGGACAATAATTTCAATTTTACTGTGATGCAAAATAACTTTTGACTTTTTATCGGATTCAGTAACTTTCAATAAATAACGCTTCCCAAAAAAATAATGACTTTCATTGGTTACATACAGATATTCAGGCTCTCTTTTTTGAGCGATTATTTTTTTCCTTTCCCGCCTGATCCACCCTAATTTTGTTGTTATATAAACGCGCAGATGTTCCATTTCCATTTCTTTGGGTGCAGATAGCGTAACCCTTCCTAAAGGCGGATGCACCCGTAAATGAACATTCTTGATGTTTTTGAACGAAAGTTCTACTTCTATATCATTGAATTTTAAAACTTCCTGCACCTTAATAATCGTATTTATTGTTTTCGATAATCTTGTATATCTCTATGGTCTTATTTTCATCTTTGATTACTTTATAGATCGCTTCCTGAATTTCATTTTGTTTTTGAATATTTTCTCTAAAACCATCCTTTTTTGAATATTGAATGGCATCTTCACAAGTTATGGTTAAGTTTTCGTCTTGTTCCAAGTAGTTATAAATGGCACGCATCCCTATCGTTTTGATTGAGGAGGGAACATCGTCATTTTTTCCTGCTTTTACTTTTTTAATCAATTCAGCCGCTTTTTTCAAGTGTTCTATATAGTCTAGCACTCCTTTCTTTCGTTGCTCAATCAATTCATAGAGCAATCTCGACATCTTCTCAAAATACTTGGGATCCAAAAGATGTTTCTCTACAATTTTAGATGGTTTCGGCTATGGCTTCGGGATTTGACTTAATACCTTCAGGTAGTTTTTCAACTGCCTCAAAAATATCCGACTCCAAAAGGTCTAACAACGAAATATCTTCGAATGGCGAAATTACTTGCGACTCACTTGCCTGAATGTAGTTATCTATCAAATGTCGCATATCAGCTTCATAAGCCTTTAAATCCAATGTTTCACCACTTGCTATGCGAATGGTTTCTCTCAATTTTAAATAGAAATCCAATCGCTCTTCAAAGTGAGCTATCTCTTTTTCAGTGTAACCCGCCAATTCCATTTCGGCTTTTATATTGGCATAAGCTCTGATATAAGCTACAATGGCTTTGTACAAGGCAACTCTTTTGTACTCATTGGTTTTAAGGTCAGATGGAATTTCTGTATTTCCACAGAAATAATGAATATAATCTAAATCTGATTTGGGGATTTCAACAGCTTCGCAAAGTGCTTCTAACTCTTCCAACGAATTTTCAATACGTTCACGAGCCATTTGAAGGCGGTCTTTCAACTGGATTTCAACATCTTCTTTATTAAAGTTTTCTATGTCCAATTCGGAAGTATAAACATCTATGGCATCCGTTACCTTCCCGAATAGTTCCATATAGTCCACAATATAACCAAAGTCTTTGTCATCAGTATCTAAGCGGTTTGTTCTGCATATTGCCTGAAACAAAGTATGGTCTTGCATCTTTTTATCTATGTAGATGTAAGAACAGGGAGGAGCATCAAAACCAGTCAATAATTTAGAAACTACGACCAACAGCTTCATTCGTGCGGGTTGTTTTATAAATAAATCCTTACTATGATCTTCGTAGGTTTCGGTTTTCGTTTTACCTGCTAATGGACTTACATTCGCTAAGAGGTTTTCGTAAATCTTGTAAATGTATTCCTTGTCCGTTTCTGAATATTCCCCTGTATCTTCTGTGGTAATATCTTTGGTTTGCGGATTGTAAGAGGTAATTATAGCACATTTATTTTTGAATGGCGTATTTTGAAACAGTTCGTAATATTTACAAGCTTCGTAAATACTGGAAGCAACCAAAATCGCATTACCCTTTTCAGAGGCTAATCGTGGTTTTACGCTAAAATCAAACAAGATATCTGAAACGATTTTGTCCATTCGGGAACGGGAACTCAATACACGTTGCATTGTTCCCCATCGTTTTTTCAATTCCGATTTTTGAAAATCATTCAAGCCTTTGGTCTTGGCTTCAAACCACGCATCTACTTTATCCTGTGAAGATAGATTTTGTTCAATATCCCTGCCTTCATAAACTAAATCTTTTACTACGCCATCAGCCACGGCTTCGTTAAATTTATAGGTGTGGATATATCTCCCGAACACATCCATAGTGGTTTGTTTGTCTTTTTTTAGAAGCGGAGTACCTGTAAATCCTATGAAAGCAGCTTCCTGTAGTATCGCCTTCATCGTTTCGTTAAGTTTACCACTTTGGGTACGATGGCACTCATCTACAAATACAAACAGATTTCCCTGTACAGGCAACGGGTTGTTTTTAACCTCTGTGATAAATGCTTTATAATTCGTTTCTCCTTTGTTGCCAAATTTGTGAATAAGCGAAGCAATCAATCGGGGTTTGGGTTGTGTTAAAAACTGCATCAATTCCTTTCCTGAACGGGTACGGGCTATCTGTTCGCCCATATTCTCAAAATTATCGGCAATTTGTTTGTCCAACTCTGTTCGGTCGGTCAGCAATACCACACGGGAATTACTCACATTTTCCAGAACCCATTTGGCAAGTATAATCATCAGGATACTTTTTCCCGAACCTTGTGTGTGCCAAATAATGCCACCTTCGTTTTGGCGGATGAAGTTTTGAGCTTCTTTTAATGCAAAATACTGGTGCGGACGAGGCAGTTTTTTCACCCCTGCATCAAAGATGACCGCATTATAAATGATGTCTAAAAAACGTTCTTTATTGCATAGTTTTTTAAGATACTTATCTAATTTATAACCTTCATTATCCAATTCGTCTTCTTTCCAAGACAAATAGTACTTTTCGGGCGTTTCGATGGTGCCATACTTTAATCCTTGTGTATTATTTCCGGCAAGGATAAACTGAATGGTCGTGAAAAAGTTTTCGTTGAACTTTTCTTTTTGGTTAGATATATTTTGACGAATACTTTCGGAAATATCAACAACGCCTCGTTTTAATTCTAAAACACCCAAAGCAATACCATTTACATACAGCACAATATCGGGTCTTCGCGTCTTATTTCCTCTTAATGTTACTTCCTCTGCAATGCCAAAATCGTTATTGCTCCAATTTTCCCATTCTATTAAATGGACAGTTTGATGATGTTCTCCAATATTTTCTTTGGCTTTCACCCCATAACGAAGCAGTGCATAAAAGTTTTTATTGCGTTCATAAATATTCCCTGCATTGGTTTGCCCCAATTGCACGGATTCCTGCACGGCTTTATTAACAAGAGATTTTGAATAACCTTGTTTTTCTAAAAACGCTTTTAGGTAAATCTCTTCTACATTACTGTTATGCTCTCGCTCTTCCCAATTGCCATAATAGGTATAGCCCAATTCTTTAAAAAGTTGGATGATGCGGGTTTGTGTCAGTCGTTCTATTGGGTTTATCATAATAGTTAATTATTACAGTTTACTTGGTCGTTTTATAGGCTTGGTCTGGATGGTTGGGTAAGTCAGGATGTTTTCTTGCCAGTTTTCCTTCTTTGACTAATTGATTTATAACTCGATTTTTCAAATGTTTTTCTGATCTATCCGTAGCGATTGCAATTTCTCTTACGGTTCGGAACTCATTTTGGCAAAAAGCCAATATTTTATCTGCTAACTTTTTGCTCACATTTGAGGTGTCCACATTTGAGGTGTCCACATTTGAGGTGTCCACATTTGAGGTGTCCACATTAAAATTTTTATTGAGATGATAGGTCGTCCATCTACCACTGTTTTCTGATACTAAATATCCTTTTTTACACAAATCCTGTAACATTTGAGTAATATCTACTTTGTGTTTTTGCAGGTTGCTTTGTAGTCTATTATTGGTTATTTCTCCTTCAATTTGACAAAAGGACAATATAGTTAACTCATCTTTTCCAACAGAAATAATATCATTCCCAAATATTTGTTTCAATTCAGATAGCGTTTCCTCCGGAATCATACTGAACATGGGCAAGTTCAATTCAACTCTATCTGGTTGGCTAAACGTTTCAATATACGGTCTCCTCCAATGAGCATATTCCCAACCCGACATAATTTTATTTACTCCACTTCCTGCTTTTTCAGCACTTCCCATCATCATAAACATTCTTTGTAGATTAGGATTTCTACATTCACTTATTCCACCACTATAATATTGATGTTTGGAAACTAAAAGAGTTCCAGGATTAGAAAAAGTATATCTGTCCTTTCTCATTTCAATAATAATATTTCCCTGCGCCGAATAATCCGTGTGAACTAAACTATTCACGAATGCTTCTCTTAATGCTATATGAGTAGGGGTTTCGTCTTTTCTTCTTCCTTTTTCAATTTGAAAAGGTTTTGGAAGTTTGGAAGAAATTACAGGCCACACTTTCAGATAAAACTCAAACAAGTTTGCCTCCCAAGTACCGTTAGGATAGATACGGTCTGTCCATCGTATATTTTCATTATCAGAAAGTATTTCTCTGAAATCAGGAAAAAAATTAGGAACACATTCTTGATCGGTTATACTCGATTCTTTTCCGAACATTACAAGCCCTGCCAAAGTAAACCCTTCAGTTTTGGTGGCTCTATCCAATCTATATCCGCCCAGCTTTTTCAGTAATTCCATATCGTCCAATACCAACCAAGGATGCGATGAATTGTTGGCAGAAAAAAGCTGACGGTATTTTCGCAAACTATTTAAATCAATATCGTCTATGGTAAAATTTTCAAGAATACGACTATCCTGATGCAAGGTTATATCTGCATCTGCCAACATGCGTCTTACTTCGGCATCAGTACATCGGTAATCTCCTTCAAAATTTCTTTTATAAGTGTTTTTAAACGGGTTTTTGGTTAAAAATACAGGCTTTTCGTTCCGCTTTGCCAATGGAATATTAAAAACCAATATTTTTTTGCCTTCGGTTTCAATTACGCTTACATCTTCATTTTTAAGAAGATTAACATTAACGGTCTCGGGATTATTAACAGCATTCCAAAAGTCTTTTTGAATTTTTTGAATTTGGTCGTTGTTTAATCCTTCAATTTTAAATGAACCTTTTTTCTCGGATACACCCAATACAATAATTCCACCTGATGTATTGGCAAAACCTGAATAGGTTTTCCAAAAATCGTTTGGGAAACCTCCTTGCGCAGATTTATATTCTAACTCTTCAAACTCAGTATCAGGAAACGCATCTGCGATAGAATGTATAATGGGCAAACCATTAAAGTCGAATAAATCTAACTGTCTTGTTTCCATAGTTACTAATTATTAAGAGTTAATCGAATCTTTCCCGTTAACAACTCTTGCATTAAGCCCTGTTTGATTTGTTGGGCTTTTGCCAGTTTCTGTTCTAAAGCTTCTATCTCGGCATCCATATCGGAAAGAATGGTGGCGATACGGGTTTGCTCGGAAAAGGATGGGATTTTAATTTCAATAGATTCAATATCAGAAGGCTTTAAATTATTTATACTCGAACCAGATAATAGTAAATCTATATGTACTCTATAATTATTACTCAAAAAATTTATAAATACAAAATATGGATGCACTTCTGCTGAAACTCGAAAAACTCCCATGAAAGCTCCGAATGTTCTTGTTTGACTTTCAATATTATTTGCACAAAATGCGGATTT
>CAZJDS010000002.1:0-37116 GCA_964544795.1 uncultured Alkaliflexus sp.
TTGCACAATCCATAGCAGAAAAAACAAAAAAACGTTATTTTTATGGGAAAATCTTTTCACATAGCTCTTCTTTAGTACTCTCCATTTATACCCAAACCCATTAAAAAGGTTCCAACTAAAATTTAATAAAAACCGCACAGACACCATATATTTCGACACACTTATAAAGCAATAGAAATCAGGAAGTCAAGTAGCTAATTAAAAAGGTGTTAAATCAGGGAGCATTACATATTACATAATATTAGTTATTTCAAAGAAAAATGAAAAAAGATTAAAAACCAAAAAGGGGCATCAATAAAATGCCCCAATTTAAATACCCTCAAATAGTTATTAATCAACTTTTTCATTCACCCACCTTTTAAAATCATTCCATGATCGTTTAAACTCCTTACTCAACTCTTCTAACTTTTCATCTGCCTCCTTTAATCCAGAATCCACCTTGTTTCCTACTTCCATTGCCCAATTGTTCAATTCACTTTGTATTTTGCGTGATTTTTCATGAGCATCTTTGAGGCTGTTTTTTGTCTCTTGACTAATAATTTTCTTGTTCTTTTTTATATCGGACTCAACAGCTTCGATATCCTTATTAAAATCAGTAACAAACTTATCAACTTTTTCACGAAAGTTGTGATCCTCAATTGAGATGGAATTTATCTCTTGTTTTAACTCTTTAAATTCCTTCTCAATTTTCTCTCTTATTTGTTGATCATCACTCTTCTTTCGCGACTGACTACAGCCTGCATAAGTCGATAAAACAATAATAGAAATAAAGAGAAGTACAAATTGCTTTTGAGTTTTCATGCTATTGATAATTTAATGGTTTTAAAAATTTAAAATCAGGTTAAAAATAAACAAAACTTTAATAATGAATAATTTTCAGATTATGATAAACAACAAGTTAAAGATGAACTACAAAAAAGAGAAAGCGTACTATTCTACACAATCAAATGTTTAAAATAAACAGATTTAAATCAATGTTGTTTAACATTAGTTTGGTAAGCTATTGAAAACCTATTTCAAAAAACTCTATGCAAGAATCTATTTTATAAAAAAACAAGGATGATTAAAGCAATTGGAAATTTCAACAAAGCAAAAGCAGTAATAAAATTGGGTAATCAGAACTTTAACAAAAACATCTAATTATGAAAACAGCAGGAACAATACTATTGGTTTTAGGGATAGCAGGTTTACTAATATTTGGCATTCAAGCTCTTAATGACTCTGAGTCTTTTTCGTTATTTGGACTAGATTTCGCAGTAAGTAAAGCAGACTGGAAACCTGTTATTGCGAGTGCCGCAATAACTCTCTTAGGAATTATTCTATTCGCCTTTAATAAAAGAAAATAAAATTAAACCAACGTTTCAAGAGAAAAGCATACTTATAGAAATATAATAAAGAGCTTAGAAAACAAGCAATAAATAATTTCTAATAATTTCACTAAAAACAAATAACATGAGAGGAATTTTGTATCTAATTGCAATAATTTTAGTCATCGGATGGTTGGTAGGATTTTTAGCCTATTCTGTAGGAGGCTTAATCCACATTTTATTGGTTTTGGCAGTCATTTCCATTCTACTTTCCTTAATTCGTAGAGGTGGATCCTAAAGACTTCATCAAGTTGCACCTCTATTTATTATCAAACAAATGGTAAAAACGGTGCAGCATAATATTTGAAAAGAGGCTCATCTTTTTTGGATGAGCCTCTTTTAATTTAACATTTCAAGAAAGAAAAACTTAAAACTCCGCGTGTCCAGGAGTTCTTGGAAATGGAATAACATCTCTAATATTGGTCATTCCTGTAACAAAAAGCATTAGCCGTTCAAAACCCAAACCAAAACCGCTGTGTGGAACAGCACCATATCGTCGAGTATCCAAATACCAATCCATATCTTTTACAGGAATGTTCATTTCTTTCATTCGTTCCAACAATTTTTCGTAATTTTCTTCGCGTTGACTACCTCCAATTATTTCACCTATTTGTGGGAAGAGAACATCCATGGCACGCACCGTTTTCTTATCCTCACTCAACTTCATATAGAAAGCTTTTATCTCTTTGGGATAGTCAGTTAAAATTACGGGTTTCTTAAAATGCCTTTCAACCAAAAAGCGTTCGTGTTCACTCTGAAGATCTACTCCATATCCTTCGATAGGATATTTAAACTGACCCTTCTTATTTGGTTTTGAGTTTTTCAAAATCTCAATAGCCTCTTTGTATGTAAGCCGCTCAAAGCTTTGATTTAGCACGAACTCCATTTTTTCAATAAGCTCCATACTACGTTCTTCTGCCTTCTTGTTTTTTTCTTCTTCTTGCAGTCGAGTACTTAAGAAACGTAAATCGTCCATACACTCGTCCAAAGCAACCTTAATCAAGAACTTAAGAAACTCCTCGGCCAAATCCATATTGTCATCCAGATCATAGAAGGCCATCTCTGGTTCAATCATCCAAAACTCGGCTAAATGGCGAGATGTATTAGAGTTTTCAGCTCTAAAGGTTGGTCCAAATGTGTAGATTTCCCCCAGTCCCATGGCAGCCAACTCACCTTCCAGCTGACCAGAAACCGTTAAATTGGTCATTTTACCAAAGAAGTCTTCGTGATAATCAACTTTACCCTCTGCTGTTCGTGGTAACTTCTCCAAATCTAAGGCGGTAACCTGAAACATTTCACCTGCTCCTTCTGCATCCGAAGCTGTAATAATAGGTGTGTGGATATTAACAAATCCTTTGGAAGTAAAAAACCTATGAACCCCAAATATCATAGCATGACGAATGCGTGCAATGGCACTAAAAGTACTGGTTCTAAAACGCAAATGAGCAATTTCTCTTAAAAACTCTAAAGAGTGCTTCTTGGGTTGCAAAGGATAAGCATTGGCATCACAATCACCAATGATAATAATTTCAGAAGCCAGCAACTCTACTTGCTGTCCTGCGCCTTGAGACGGGCTAAGTGTTCCTAAAACCGATAAAGATGCACCTGAAGTTATGCGACGTAATAAATCTTCATTAAATAAATTTGCTTCAGCAACTATCTGGAGATTATGAATTGTTGAACCATCATTAAGTGCTATAAAGCTCACGTTTTTATTACCACGACGAGTTCGTACCCAACCTTTAACTAAAAACTCTTTACCTATCTCTTCACTTTTGATAACCTCAATAATCTTTGTGCGTCGCATATTATCAATTTTTGCTTATTATTGTTTCGCTCTGCATAGAGAGAGAAAACGATCTGAAATTTTAAGTTGGTAAAAATAGTGATTTGTTCAATAAGAATGGGAAAGATTAGCAATTTTTACATTTTTGAATGGAGATCAATATAAAAAGAGCCACTCTATGAGCAGCTCTTTTTGTATTTATCATCTATTCAATGATCACCATGAGGTGTCCTTTTGGGACTCGCTCACCTTCGGCCACTAAGATCTCTTTTATCTTTCCATCGAAAGGCATTTTTATCTGATTCATCATTTTCATTGCTTCTTGAATGAGAATAATGTCGCCCTCCTTTAGTTTTGCACCCACTTTTGCTTTCATCTTGATAATTGTACCTGGAATGTACGATTTTATCTCGTTGAGATTGGGCGCTACATATGGTTTACGGCTATGATGCTTTGTGGTAAGTAAAGTTTTATACTTACGTGACAAAATAGGGAAATCAACCAAATTTAACTTTTTATTTTTCATTGTAAGTTCGATTTAAAATGGTGGAATTCCGTGTTTCTTCTCTGGACGAGCATCAATTTTGTTACTTGACACTTCAATTGCATGCAGCAACATTTGACGTGTTTCTGATGGTTCAATCACTGAATCAACATATCCTTTTGCGGCTGCCACATAAGGGTTGGCGAAGCGCTCAATATACTCTTTTACTTTCTCAGCGCGCATAGCATCTGGATCTGCAGCCTCTTCAATTTCCTTTTTGAAAATGATGTTGGCAGCACCTTCTGGTCCCATTACAGCAATTTCAGCTGTGGGCCAAGCAAACATGAAGTCTGCACCCAAATGACGTGAGTTCATTGCAATGTAACCTCCACCATATGCTTTACGAAGAATAACGGTAATTTTAGGAACCGTCGCCTCAGAGTAGGCATACAAAACTTTTGCCCCATGCCTGATAACGCCAGCATGCTCTTGATCCACACCAGGTAAGTAGCCAGGCATATCTTCCAAAGTAATGATAGGAATATTGAATGCATCGCAATAGCGAATAAAGCGTGCTGCTTTATCGGAACTGTCACAATCCAAAACTCCCGCTAAATAGAGAGGCTGATTAGCTACAAAACCAATTGTTTGCCCATTCATTCGTCCAAAACCAATGACGATATTGGGCGCGAACAATTCTTGTATTTCAAAAAAGTTTGAATCATCAACAATGGCACGAACCACGTCGCGAACATCATAAGGCTGTTTTGGATCTGAAGGAATAATATCCTCAATATTTTTCTTAAACTTTGGTTCACGCGGAGGAAAAACTTTTGCTTTCTTCGTATTGCTCCAAGGAATAAAAGATATAAGATTTTTAATTTGGTCAAAACACTCCAATTCGCTTTCAGCAAAAAAGTGAGCGTTACCCGTTATTTCAGCATGCACACGTGCACCACCGAGCTCTTCCATAGAGATCTCTTCACCCAACACAGTTTTGATCACGTTGGGTCCTGTGATGAACATTTTAGAAATCTGGTCCACAACAAAAACAAAATCGGTTAGCGCAGGTGAATAAACTGCACCTCCAGCGCAAGGCCCTAAGATTACTGAGATCTGTGGTATTACCCCCGAAGCAATAGTGTTGCGATAAAAAATCTCACCGTAACCCGCTAAAGAATTTACACCTTCTTGAATACGTGCACCTCCTGAATCATTGATTCCGATGAGTGGTACGCGCATCTTCAAAGCGTGGTCCATAATTTTAGTGATTTTACGGGCATGCATTAGCCCCAAAGAGCCTCCAGCAACAGTAAAATCTTGTGCAAAAATACAAACGGGATCTCCATAGATAGTTCCAGTTCCGATAATTACACCGTCGCCATGTAATTCCTTTTTATCCATCCCAAAATCACGGGCTTCGTGTTCAACAAAAAGGTCATACTCAGTAAATGATTCATCATCAAGAAGTGCTAAAATTCGTGAGCGGGCAGTCATCTTACCCATTGCCATTTGTTTTTCAATAGCTTTCTCACCACCTCCTAACTGAACCTTCTCTCTTCTTTTGCGAAGATCAAGGATGTTCTTTTTTAATGACATACTCAATTAGTTTTGATTAATATGTTAGATGTCAGCAAAATAGACTCATTACTGACAATTCTAATGCGGTACATAATTACAAATTTTAGATGCAACTCCTAACATTTTAGTAGACAAAATTTAGCCTTAACGCTACAAAGGCTTAATTAACACCAATATATGAAAAACTATTCTTCTTGAAAAGCAATTTATATATTTCGTCAAAAAACGACCGTATGAGAACTGGAGAATATACGATTATTTTGGTGCTTTATGATAAATAAAAGCAGCAATTATTGCAAAAACAAAATTAGGAATCCACACAGCTAACCACGGACTCATACTGCCATTAACAGCAAAGGTTGTGGAAACAGTCATAAATAAAATGTAAGCAAAGCTCAATGCAATACCCACTCCAATATGTAATCCCATACCTCCTCGTACTTTTCGTGAAGCAAGAGAGACACCTATAAGTGAAAGAATAAACGCAGAAAAAGGTGCAGCGATACGTTTATGTTTCTCAATTAAAAACTCTTCAACATTACCTACTCCGCGTTTCTGCTGGCTGTCGATAAAGGCCGTAAGCTCAGGATTTGTCATGGTTTCATAAAACTTTCGTTCCTCTTTAAAATCGGCGGGCTTCATGTTTAAAAGCGTATCAAGTTTTTCTCCCTTGGTATAAACCTGCTCATCGGAAGAGAGGTAATCTCTGCGTGTCCAATTTCGCAATGACCAACCCCTCGTAAGTGTATCATAAGCTGCTGAAGAGGCTGAAATTTTTGTTTTAAGCACCTTGTTTTCGAATAACTCCAAACTAAAATCGTCTCCCACCTCTCTCAAAGATGAATATCGGCGTACATACACAAAAACGCCTGGTTCAATCTCCATATGAATGTTTTTCAATCCAATTTCCTTTCGGTTTTTAACATAGGTGTTTTCAAAATCCAGTCGGATTTTATTAGCGGGTGGAATTACATAGGCACCCAAAACAAAAGAAAATGCCCCAATAATTGCAGCTCCAACAAAATAAGGAACCATTAATCTTCTAAAGCTAACCCCGCTTGATAGAATTGCAATTATTTCAGTTTGATAAGCCATCTTAGAGGTAAAAAAGATGACGGCAATAAATACAAAGAGAGGCGTAAAAAGATTGGCAAAATAGGGGATAAAATTCAAATAATAATCAAAAACAATGGCTTTAAGAGGAACAGAGGATTCTAAGAAATCGTCAATTTTCTCTGCCATATCAAAAACCACAGAAATACTTATAATAAGTACAATAGCAAAGAAAAAAGTTCCTAAAAACTTCTTCAGAATATAGAGATCAAGCTTTTTCAAAAGAAATTAGATTTTAATGATCTATTGGTTTGAATTTAACAAAGAAACAAAAAAATACTGTCTGGTAAAATTTTACAAACGAAGTGCCAGTTGTTTCACCATCTTTTCTTTCCATGACCGAAAAGTTCCTTTAACGATTTGCTTTCGCGCTTCACCCACCAACCACAAATAGAAAGAGAGGTTGTGTATGGAGGCCAGCTGAGGGCCTAACATTTCTCCAGCAATAAAAAGGTGTCTCAAATAGGCTTTTGAATAGATGGAGTCATAATCTGAAGGTGAATCGGGGTCAATAGGTGAAAAATCATTTTTCCACTTCTCATTACGAATATTTATAATTCCTTGCGAAGTGAAAAGCATTCCATTACGTCCGTTTCGGGTGGGCATAACACAATCAAACATATCTACTCCACGATCTATACCTTCTAAAATGTTAGCAGGCGTACCCACGCCCATAAGGTATCTGGGTTTATCTTGGGGTAAAATTTCATTCACCACTTCAATCATTTCATACATCACCTCTGTAGGCTCACCAACGGCCAAACCACCAATTGCATTTCCATCTCTTTCAAACGAAGCGATATATTCAGCGGACTGACGCCTAAGATCCCTAAATCCAGAACCTTGCACAATAGGGAAAAAAGTCTGCGAATAACCATAGTGAGGCGTGGTTGATTCAAAATGATCAATACCCCGCTTAAGCCATCTATGAGTTAACTCCATAGAACTTTTCGCATAGGCGTGATCAGAATCCCCCGGCGGACACTCATCAAATGCCATAATAATATCCGCGCCAATTACTCTTTGAATATCCACCACTCCTTCGGGGGAGAAGAAATGGAGAGAACCATCAATATGTGATTGAAATTCAGCCCCCTCCTCGGTGAGCTTACGTCGATGGCTTAATGAGAAAACCTGAAATCCGCCACTATCTGTAAGAATAGGCCCCTCCCATGCATTAAAACGATGGAGACCACCAGCACCTTTAAGTATTTCAAGACCAGGCCTCAGATAAAGATGGTAAGTGTTGCCTAAAATTATGGATGCCTTCACTTGCTCTTTCAGGTCTTTGACGTGAATACCTTTAACAGACCCCACGGTTCCTACTGGCATAAAAACAGGTGTTTCAATTGTGCCGTGGTCAGTGGTTATATGGCCAGCTCTTGCATTAGAAGAGACATCTTTGTGCTGTAAATCAAATTTCATGAACTCAGATCTAAATTTTAAATGGCAAATATACAACAAGCGTTTTAAAAAGAGAGATAAGCTCTTTTGTATCTATCTAAACTAATAAGCAGCTAAAAATTAAAAGAGAAGTCGTAAAAATTTACTATTTTGGCCGTTTATAATTAGAAATAAATGGATATTCTTGCTTTAACCACAGAGGAAAAAATTTTGTTGGGGCTGCTTATTTTCAGTTGGATAAACCAACTCTTATTCTACATCATAAGAGTTGTTCCTTTGGCATTTTATAAACAGAAGAAGAGTAATGTTCAGAAGCAGCTTCCTGCATCAGTCATTATATGTGCGAAAAACGAGGCGCACAACCTTAAAAAATTTTTACCCACCATTCTCTCTCAAGATTATTCAGATTATGAGGTGATTGTTGTTAATGACTGTTCAGAAGATGATACAGAGATGGTTCTGGCACAACTAAAATTAGAGTATCCACATTTATATTATACAAACATCCCGATTGACCACAAATTTTCACACGGAAAAAAACTGGCCATATCATTGGGCATAAAAGCAGCAAAACACGAACATATGGTCTTTACTGATGCAGATTGCAAAGCAGAAAGTGATTTGTGGCTACAAAGGATAATGGAAGGATTCTCTAATCTATCGAAGGATATTGTCTTGGGATTTGGAGGCTATGAAAAACAAAAAGGATTCATTAATCTGTTGGTTCGTTACGATACGTTTTTTGCTGCCATACAGTATTTGGGTTATGCCTTGAGCGGAAAACCTTATATGGGTGTAGGTCGAAATCTTGCCTATAAGAAGAGTCTTTTCAATAAAAACGATGGTTTGCATAGCCATATGCATATCGCTTCTGGCGATGACGATCTATTCATCAGTGAAACTGCTAACAAAAAAAATACCACAATTGTTATTCACCCAGAAGCCCACACCACCTCTGTTTCACCCCTCACGATGAGGAAGTGGAGAGATCAAAAATCACGACATTTAACAACGGCTACTCATCACAAAAGAAGTATTCAATTCTCTCTGATCTTAGAAATCATTAGCAGGATAATTTTATTATCTGTAGGCATCTATTTAATATTAATTAATACATTTGTCGTTATAGCAGCATCAGCAATCTTATCAAGATTAATGATACAATTGTTTTTATGGCGCAGAATAGCCAATCAGCTGAAACAAGGCAATCTTTATTGGTCTGTTTTGTTCTTTGATTGGTTACACCCAATTATGTTGTTATGGGCATATTCAGGAAATATTCGAAGAAATAAAAAACGATGGAAGTAAATCCTAATCTATCTGAGAAAGGCAAGTATGATTTAGCTTTAGTGAATAGAGCTGTGGAGGGCGATCAGAAGGCGTATGCAGAATTAATGAGCCGTTATAGGGATGCCATCTATTTTATGCTCCTTAAAATGATCAATAATAAAACCGATGCTGAAGACCTAACTATAGAAGCTTTTGGAAAAGCCTTTAAAAACTTGAAACAATATTCTCCCAACTATGCTTTTAGTACGTGGCTTTTTAAAATCGCATCCAACAACTGTATCGACTTTTTAAGAAAAAAACGTGCCAACCACATTTCAATAGATTCTACTTTTTCAGAAAACAGGGATTATGAACCTTATGTACACCTACATGACGATGAACCCGATCCGGAAGAGACGCTCATAAAAGAGCAGAAAGCCGTGTTAATGCGTACGGTTGTCAAAAAGCTTAAACCGCGTTACCGCACGCTTGTAGAATTACGATATTTTAAAGAGTACTCCTACGACGAAATAGCATTAGAGTTAGACTTACCTTTGGGAACAGTAAAAGCACAACTTTTTAGAGCGCGAGAACTATTATTTAACACCCTAAAAAACTCAGAAGTAAAGCGACATACGGGCAAAGAATAACATAAAGAGAACCTATAAAGCATGGAGCTTATATTCAAGTATTTTAAGAACTTAACAGATCTTCAGAAGAATCAATTTGAACAATTGCAAAATATCTATTCTGAATGGAATCAGCAGATCAATGTTATTTCCAGAAAGGATATGGAACATTTTTATGAACGTCATGTTCTGCACTCATTGGGAATAGCCAACTTCATTAATTTTACACCACACACGAAAATTATCGACGTAGGAACTGGAGGCGGATTTCCAGGAATTCCACTGGCCATATTGTTCCCAGAAGTTAGTTTTACACTTATTGATTCGATAGGGAAAAAGATAAAAGTAGTAAATGCCGTTATTGATCATCTTCAATTAAAAAATACGGGAGCTTTGCAAACCCGAGCAGAGGAATTCAAAGGAAATTACGACTTTATTGTGAGTAGAGCAGTAACGACCCTCCCTGAATTTTACAGACAAACCAAACATCTATTATCTTCTCAGCAAAGAAATGCTGTCACCAACGGCATCCTTTATTTAAAAGGGGGTGATTTAACGGAGGAACTTCAACCATTTAAAAAGCAGATCGTCGTTGCAGATTTATCCGAAACTTTTGAAGAGCCATTTTTTCAAACAAAAAAGATAGTCCATCTCCCTTTTTAATAAAAAACAGAAGACAATGTTTTGGTTTGATTAAAAAAACATCTATTTTTGCCATCCGAATTCAGAAAGTACAATAAACAAAACAACGATAAATCCATATTAAGATGAAACGTACATTTCAACCCTCCAACCGGAAAAGAAGAAACAAACATGGTTTCCGCAGCCGGATGGCTACAGCAAACGGTCGTCGAGTTCTGGCATCACGACGTGCCAAAGGAAGAAAAAAACTGACCGTTTCCAGCGAAGGAAGACACAAAGCTTAAGTATTAAAAAGCTTCATAATACGATAAAGGCTCCCAAAAAGGAGCCTTTTTTGTTTCTACGGAGGTTGTAATAAGCAACAATTAATTTTTTTATATTACTTTTGGTTGTAATCAAAACAGTTTTGTATGGCTAACTGGAGAGTTCTATTCGACAAAAACATCTGGAAGCATGTAGCTATTATTTTCAGTTCAATTGTGGTGCTACTTGTTATTACATTTGCACTCATGCAAGTTTATACTCTGCATGGAGAAGGAAAGCCCTTACCAGACTTTACGGGTCTCACAGAAAACCAATTGCAACATCTAATCAAGGCCAATGACCTACGATACAACATCATAGATTCAGTTCATTTAGACAATGTCCCAAAAGGAGTTGTAGTTGAACAAGTGCCTAAGCCGGGAGAAAAGGTGAAAAAAAATAGAAAACTATTCTTTACAATTAATGCTTGGACCGAAGAACAGGTCATAATTCCTAGAGTGATGGATCTCAGCTTACGTGACGCTAGAGTTTTGGTGGAATCATTCGGGTTAACAGTGGGAGAATTGATATATATTCCCTCCGAGTTTACCAATCTTGTTTTGGGGCAACATTTTAATGGCAAGCCTGTGGAACCTGGAGTAATGGTGCCACGTGGCACAAAAATAGATCTAATTGTAGGTCGCGGACTAAGTAATGAAACCACTGTCGTTCCAAATTTAATAGGAATGAAATTGACAGAGGCACGTCGTGTTACACAAAGCGTTTACTTAAATATTGGATCTGTAATTTATGATCAAAATGTCGTTACAAATACTGACTCATTGAAAGCATTTATCTGGAAACAAAACCCTCCTTCTAAAAAAGGATTTACCAAACGTTTGGGAGCTTCCATTGATGTTTGGCTAACCAACGACCCTTCTTCGATAGAGCCTATAACTATTGAAGATCATATTGAAGACATTCTAAAATCAGAATCTGTCCGAGAACCCAAAGTCACAATTGAGGATGAACTTTTTTAGATCAACCAAATGAATACCATTCTATCAACATGATTGAAAGAGAAGAAGAAGATTTTATTTCTTTAGATGAAGCTGAATTCGCACAGGATGATACTGTTTCAACTAATGAGGAGAGATTTGAGCATCATAGATTTGTAGCTGACCAAGGACAAGGATTTCTACGTATAGATAAATTTCTGGTAAATCGCATCGAGAACGCCTCGCGAAATAAAATTCAAGAGGCTGCTGATGAAGGTTGTATCCTGGTGAATAATCAGCCCGTAAAGTCAAGCTATAAAGTTAAGCCACACGACGTTATAACCGTCGTTATGAAATATCCACCTCGAGAAATCCAAATCTTACCTGAAAATATTCCTCTTGACATCGTTTATGAAGATGATGTTCTCATTATAATAAACAAACCCCCAGGGATGGTGGTACACCCAGGTTACGGAAATTATACTGGCACCTTAGTAAATGCTTTGGCTTGGCATTTTAGAGATCAGCCTTGGTTTAATGCGAATGATCCGCGGCCAGGATTGGTTCATCGTATAGATAAAGACACCTCAGGCCTTTTGGTGGTGGCCAAAAGTGAAGAGGCCAAAATTCATTTAGCACGTCAATTTTTTGATAAAACCAGTTCTCGAACCTACCATGCCATTGTTTGGGGGCGAGTACCCGAAATGGAAGGTACTATAACTGGAAACATTGGCCGTAGCATTCGTGATCGAAAACAGATGACTGTTTTCCCCGATGGTGACCAAGGTAAACATGCAGTCACCCATTATAAAGTTCTGGAATATTTAGGATATGTTACTTTGGTGGAGTGCAAACTTGAGACAGGTCGTACACATCAAATTCGCGCTCATTTCAAATATATAGGACATACACTCTTCAATGATGAAAGATATGGAGGAGATTTAATTTTGAAAGGATCCACATTTAGTAAATACAACCAATTTGTAAAAAACTGTTTTGATATATTACCAAGACAAGCCCTCCACGCTAAAACATTAGGCTTTATACATCCTACCACCAATAGGTATAAGGAGTTTGATTCAGATCTGCCCGAAGATATGACAAGAGTAATAACCAAATGGAAAAAATATATTGCTGCAGGAGAAGATAAAATACTATTTGAGTAATTAACAGTTCAAAATATATCAAAATAAAATATAGAACATATACTTCAACAAGAGTTGAAGAGAAAACTTGAATAAATTATGAGTAAAAAAAACATAGCTATAGTATATGGTGGATACTCTTCTGAAGAAGTTGTAAGTTCAAAAAGTGCACAAGGAATAGCCTCATTCTTAGATACTCAAAAATACAATATATTTCCACTACATATTGGCTCAGAAAAATGGATGGTGATAAAAGAGGGCAAGCAGATGGAAGTGGACAAATCAAACTTCACCTTTCAACAGGATCAGAAAGTTATTCATTTTGATTGTGCATATATTACCATCCATGGTACACCGGGTGAAGATGGCCTATTACAAGGCTATCTGCAGATGCTAAACATACCGCACACCACTTGTGATGTAATGGCTGCATCAGTAACTTTCAACAAATATATTTGCAACCAGCTACTAAAGAATTTTGGCATATTGGTGGCCAATTCAGCATTGGTAAGAAAAAATAGATCTTACGATTTAAATGACATAGCAAAAACAACCGGCTTTCCGTGTTTTGTAAAACCCAACGCAGGAGGATCCAGTTTTGGAATCACAAAAGTGAAAGTTTTAGAAGAGTTAGATGCCGCTATTCAAAAGGCATTCAAGGAGAGTAATGAAGTAATAATAGAACAATTTATTGATGGAATAGAATTGACCTGCGGGCTCTATAAAACCAGAGAAAAAACAGAGGTGCTACCGCTTACCGAAGTGATCAGTAAAAATGAGTTCTTCGACTATGAAGCAAAATATACAGCAGAGAAAGTTACAGAAATAACGCCTGCACGCATCAACGAAGAATTAACTGTTGAGATACAAAATAGATCTTCTATGATTTATGATCTCTTAAATTGTAAAGGGTTTGTACGTGCTGATTATATCCTTAGAGACAACAAAGCCTTTTTATTGGAAGTAAACACTACGCCAGGCATGACCCCTACCAGCTTTATTCCTCAACAGATTGCAGCCAAAGGGTTGGAAATAAAAGAAGTCTTTTCAGAAATTATTGAAGACGCAATCAACCGTAGCCAGCCTATTGAGAAGTAAAACATAATGAACAGAGTGGTTTCATCATTATGACCGTGAGCAAACAAAATTCATTCTCAAACGTTTACAAGATTGAATGATAGAGTAAATGTTTCACCTAAAATTAAATGACAACCATGGAAAAGAATAATGTAAAAGTAACTTTTAAAGGCAACCCAGTTACCCTGCTTGGTAAAACCCCAAAAGTAGGAGATAGTGCACCTGACTTTACTGTACTTTCCTCCTCATTAGAGCCAGTTAAACTCTCTGATTACGATGGGAAAGTAAAAGTCATAGCTGTTTATCCTTCGATAGATACAGGTGTTTGTGCAGCACAAAATCGTCGTTTCAACCAAGAAGCTGACAAATTAAAAGATGTAGCTGTATTATCCATCTCAGTAGATTTACCATTTGCACAAGGACGCTTCTGCGCTGCCGAAGGTCTTAATAATATTATCACTTTATCCGACCATAAAGAATTGGATTTTGGATACAAATATGGCTATGTAATTGAAGAGTTACGCTTATTGGCCCGCGGAACCGTTATTATTGGTAAAGACAATAAGATAAAATATATAGAATATGTGCCTGAGATAGCTACTGAACCTAATTACGATGCTGCATTAAAAGTTGTGAAAGAATTGATTTAAGAAGCTACAAGCATAAAATTAGTAAGTCCAGAAAACCTCTATTTTCTGGACTTTTTTAATTTTATAAAACTGCGTTTTGTTAAACAACAATTTACTAACGAGCAAATAACAATTCTCGATATTTTGGTAAGGGCCACATCTCATCATCAACGATCAATTCAAGCTTGTCGATATCGTATCGAATATCCTCTAAATAAGGTCTAACGGTGGAGTCATAAAGATGAGCTCTCTCATTCATCTCCTCCACTCTATTGGCCACTTTACGGGCTTCAGTCATATCATGCACCTTGTTCTTGATATTTAAAATATGTTGAGACATTTCCCGAATTAATATCAGTCTATCGTCCACCAACTCATTGTAGTCTGAATCTTCGCTAAACAAATCCTTCAAGCCCTGTATATTCTGAATTAATGTATTCATATATCGCACGGACGTAGGAATAATGTGATTCAAGGCAAGATCTCCCAACACACGTGACTCAATCTGAATCTTTTTAGCAAACTTCTCCAACTCCACCTCTACTCTCGCTTCCAGCTCTTTTTCGTTAAAAACACCTGTATTAGCAAAAACCTTGATAGATTTTTCCTTTAGGTAAGCTTTAACCCCTTGAGGCACATTTGAAACATTGGTCAACCCGCGTCGAGCCGCTTCCTCCACCCACTCTTGACTGTACCCATTTCCATCAAAACAGATAGACTTGGTATCTTTTATATATTGCTTAAGAATCTGCAAAATTGCGTCATCTTTATTTGCTCCCCCTTCAATCAGACTATCCACCTCCTCTTTAAACTTTTTAAGCTGATCGGCCATAATGGTATTCAATACTATAAATGCCGATGCACAATTGGCCGATGAACCTACTGCCCTAAATTCAAAGCGATTACCCGTAAATGCAAAAGGCGATGTTCGGTTACGGTCTGTATTATCCAGAAGGATTTCAGGCAGTTTTCCAATATTTAATTTTATGAATGTTCGCTCATCTGGCGTCATCTTAGAATCGGGCACAGTCTGTTCCAGCTCGTTCAATATGCGCGTCAACTCATTACCCAAAAAAACAGAGATGATAGATGGAGGTGCTTCATGTGCACCCAATCTGTGCATATTGCTGGCCGTTAAAATACTGGCCAGTAAAATATCCTGATGGTTATATACAGCCTTCATAGCATTCAACAAGAAAGTAAGAAACTGCATATTGGTACGTGGGTTTCTTCCTGGCGAAAACAGATTAATATCAGTATCTGTAGTCAACGACCAATTGCTATGCTTACCTGAACCGTTGATACCTTTAAAAGGTTTTTCGTGAAAAATGACACGGAAGTTATGCTTTCGTGCAATACGCTTCATCACATCCATAATCAACTGGTTGTGATCATTTGCTAAGTTGGCTTCTTCAAAAATGGGCGCAACTTCAAATTGATTGGGGGCCACTTCATTGTGGCGAGTCTTTACGGGAATCCCTAAAAGATAAGCTTCTCGTTCAAAATCCTCCATATAAGCAATGACCCTTTCAGGAATTGAGCTAAAGTAGTGATCGCCCAACTGCTGATCCTTAGATGAAGAGTGCCCCATTAACGTGCGGTCGGTGAGCACCAAGTCAGGACGAGCCATAAAGAGCCCTTCATCCACCAAAAAATATTCCTGTTCCCAACCTAAGTTGCAGGTGACTTTAGTTGTAGTTTTATTAAAATATTGGCAAACATCCAAAGCGGCTTTTTCCACCGCTGAAAGGGCTTTCAACAGTGGCATTTTATAATCCAACGCTTCGCCTGTATAAGAGACAAAAACAGTGGGTAAACACAAAGTCGTTCCCACAATAAATGCAGGTGACGATACGTCCCATGCGGTATATCCTCTTGCTTCAAAAGTATTGCGAATTCCGCCCGAAGGAAAACTCGATGCATCAGGTTCCTGCTGAACAAGTAGTTTCCCGCTAAAACCTTCTACTACATCACCATCTTTATCTATATTGATAAAGGCATCATGCTTTTCGGCTGTGGCATCAGTAAGCGGATGAAACCAATGCGTATAATGAGTGGCTCCGTTCTCAATAGCCCATGCTTTCATCCCCAACGCGATCTGATCCGCCATTTTACGGTCAATTCGTATTCCTTTATCTACGGCTTCCATTACATGCTCATAGGCCGCTTTGGACAGATGTTTTTTCATTTTTGACTTATCAAAAACATTCTTCCCATAATAACTTGAAGTTAATATGCCCAGATCGTCTAAATACATGGGTTTTCGATTAAGCAGTTCTTTAAGTGCGAGAAATCTAAGTGTAGCCATAATTTGCAGCTTTTTTATATATATAATGCAAATATCTATATTTTTAAGATCACACCCCCCATTTTTGGTGTTAAAAATATTATAATAGCTAAATTATTTTTTCAACCCCTAAAAATAGAGTGTTTATACAAAAAAGTCTGTATTCGAACCAACACTCAAATTCGGCTCATAAAAACAGAACTTGAGGTATGAATTAAAATTGTACTAAAAAAAATCTCATTCTCGCTGTTGAAGAGGAGAATGAGATCTATTATTTAAAACAGAAAAGTACGGAGAACTAAAAGTCACTTAATTTTACAGCAGCTTTCTTCAACATCGATTTAAAGTATTCTTGGTCAGCAAACTGCTCATCTTGAAATACCCATCCTGAAAAGAATGCATAATCAGATGTTGTTTCGTTGTCCAACTGAATTGCAGCCATATGCGTAATAGTTACCCCATCACCATTTTTTGGTGCTGCTTCATAACGTATAAACTGATTTTCAGGAATCAGTAATCCAAGACCTAAAACCTCATCAATATATCCTTGATTTCCATGTGTGCCCAATATTTTAGATCCTGCATATTCCAATTCAAAAACAGGAAGTTCATGCATATCAACAATCCCTGTGAAAAGCACTTCATCCCCATGCAAACCTTCTACTTTAACGCTGGCACGATAGAAATGATCTCCTGCGTAAATTGAGATTCGATGAACCAAGTCGTAAGTACGATCACCTGCAGGCACTCCTTTGAACCAAAGTTCAAAAATTGAACGTACTGGACCTTGAACCACTAAGCGATATCCAGCCTCTTCTGAAGAACCTACTCTATATATTTCTCCATCAATACCAATTGCTATTGCTCCTGCACCTAAAGAGTTTCCGACTTTAAGAATGTCCATACCCCAATCATCTAATTCATGATAATTTTGCCCTTCAATGCCAGCTTTGTCCAGCACCATTTCGGGGGTTCGCTTTCCAAAAATATCCATTCCGTTACGTGCGTCGTAATAGTTTCTAAAACCTACTACATCATTCTCCCAAGCAGGTCCCTCCATCTGAAAAATAGCCGAGATAGTGGGACTATCTACTGATTTCAATCTTTGATCTGAAGCCGCACTTTCATAGGGTGCGTTTTGGCGGGCAAACCGAATACTGGTACGTATCGGAAATTCAGGCATTTCGGAAGAGTCCACTTCAGAAAAAACAAAATTATGAGTAGCGCCAGCATCAAAATCAGACACAAATGCTATTTCATCCCATTTTCCATTACCATCCATATCGTCACATTGAGAGGCCAATATCGTTCCCTTGGCATTAGTAACTAAAATTCCTTTCTGATCATTGAGTGTTCCACCCAATAGTTTTTCAACTTCAGAACGTTTTACAACCACAACTTTTCCTTCAACTGCTTCACCAAAAGGATTGGTTAATTGAAGTGATTCTACTTTTGAAGAGGTGCATGAAGCCAATAAAGCAACACCCATCATAAAAAATAAAGATTTGATTTTCATAGCGTAAAGGTTTTTTGACAACTAAAAACTAAAATATCAGAGTGCGAAACTTCGCACCCTGATATAGACTTACAAATTGGATTAAATATCGTTTTCGCCTTTTACATATCCAAAATTGGCCAAAATACCTCCATCCACATACAACACATGACCATTCACAAAATCACTGGCTTTTGAAGATAGGAAGAGTGCCGCTTTGGCCACATCTTCGGGCTCACCCCAACGTCCTGCTGGTGTGCGAGTCATTACTAAGTCGTTAAATGGATGTCCATCTACACGAATAGGAGCTGTTTGCTCAGTTGCAATATAACCTGGGCCAATGCCATTAATTTGCAAGTTGTACTTAGCCCACTCACAAGTCATGTTAGAAGTCAGGAGCTTTAATCCTCCTTTTGCAGCAGCATAAGCAGAAACAGAATTACGACCATATACACTCATCATAGAACACATATTGATGATCTTACCTGATCTCTTCTCGATCATCTTAGGAGCAACACGTTTTGATACTATAAATGGAGCTACCAAATCCACATCAATCACTTGCTCAAACTCTTTTACAGGCATATCAAGGATAGGAATCCTTTTTATAATACCTGCATTGTTCACAAGGATATCAACACTTCCCACCTCTTTTTCAATGAGAGAGATCCCTTTATCCACATCAGCCTCATTGGTCACATCAAAAACAAGAGTAAAAACATCAATACCCTCTTTGGCATATTCAGCTTTGGATGCAGCGAGTTTTTCTTCAGAAATATCATTTACACAAACTTTCGCACCTGCCTGTCCTAAGATTTTTCCAACAGCCATACCGATACCATGAGTACCACCGGTAACAAGGGCTACTTTCCCTTTAAGATCAAACAATTCATTAATTGCATTCATATAATATAGTTTAATTATTTGTTAATAAAATCTTCACGAATAGGTGTAAATCCATCAATTAATCTAACGTGCTCGGTCAATCTTTGAATGGTATGAGGCACATCAGGTTTCATGGCAAAAAGATCACCTTTTTTAAGATGAACAGGAGCTTCCTCACCTGAAAAAAGCAAAATCTCGCCTTCAGCCAGATAGGAAACCTGTTCATGTATGTGATGATGGAAAGGATCAGGCTGGCTGGTGGGGCCATCATAAAAATCGACCACCACCAACATCATATTTCCTGTACGTATCAAACGACGCTCAATTCCTTCAGCTACTTTTGTAACTGGTGCATCATTGTATCTCAACCAGTTTGAATCCATCTCTTGTTATTTTATCTTAATTCATCAGGACGACGAATATCCATATCACTATAATCCAAATTCTCACCTGCCATTCCCCAAATAAAAGTATAATTAGAAGTTCCTGCTCCGCTATGAATACTCCATGTAGGAGAGATCACAGCCTGTTCGTTCTTCATCCAGATGTGGCGAGTCTCAGTAGGCTCACCCATAAAATGACAAACCACCTGATCTTCTGGTACATCAAAATAGAGATAGGCCTCCATTCTTCGATTATGTGTATGTGCTGGCATCGTATTCCAAACACTTCCAGGTTTCAATTCTGTCATTCCCATCTGCAGCTGACAGGTTTCAACCACAGTGTTTACCATCATCTTATTGATCTGACGATGATTTGCAGTTTCAAGACTACCCATAACAGCCACTTCTGCATCGGCCAAAGTCACTTTTTTATTGGGGAAAGTTTTGTGGGCTGGTGCTGAGTTGATATATAATCTTGCAGGATTAGATTTATCTTCTGAGGCCATAGTTACTTCCTTATTCCCTGCGCCCAAATAAAGAGCTTCTTTATTGGCCAACTTATATTCTTTCCCATCGGCTTTAATAATGGCTACCCCTTTGCCAATATTGATAAAACCTATCTCACGACGTTGAAGAAAAAAGTCGGCTTTTAACTCTTCAAATGTCTCAAGCTTCAAAGTCTTTTTAGCAGGTACAGCACCACCTACAATTAAACGATCGTATAAAGAATAGACCATTTTTACATCATCTTCTTTAAACAAATCTTCGATCAAAAACTCTTTACGTAAACGATCGGTGTCATAACTTTTTGCATCAGCGGGACTAGCCGCATACCTTAATTCCCAATTCATAACAATCTCCTTTTAATGGTTTATAATTCTTATTACTTATTTAAAATAACGTTTTAATTTTCTTTTTGTAAGCTGAAGCACCTTAACGGGTTGGGGAGCTATCTCCTCTGTTTTCTCTCCACCTTCGCCCTGCCCCACTTTCTGAACAAACAAATTTAAATCTCCTCTATTACGCCACAACTCAGTGTCATAGGATGGTTCCCACTGCCCCACTTCCAACTCCTCAACAATTCGAGTGGTCCAACTCATCGGAGAGTTGCTCGTTGTTGATGCGGATGCCAATACTATTCGATTGCCCACTTCTTCATCACGATAAACCAAATAAAATTGTGTTCTTGTAGAACTCTCTTCGACCATCAGCTGTGGCCGACTAATAGGAATTCGTAAAGTTCCCCCTCCTCCAAGATAAAATGGTGTTTTTCGATGTGAAGCCTGGCTAAGATGCCATTTACCATTTTGATGATAAACAACAAAGAACTGTGGCACCGAATCTCCTTTCATCGTCCAATAGGATGCAATGGCAGGATTACCTGCACCAAATGTTGTCATTGAAGTTTGGTTAATTAGGCTACTCTTTTGTGGAATTTCCCAAATAACTTCTGAGGTCTCGTAGGTTACTGGAACGTCTATGGCTTTACCTTCAGACGTTTCCCAAGTTACACCCCCATCAGGAGAATAAGCATAACAAAGATTGTGGTTGGTAGAAACATCCCATGTATCCCGCCATACCCAAGAAAGGTGAACGCCACCGTTGTTGTCCACACTCATCTGCCAATAGGCATTTCGTTTTCCCTCACCGCTCACCAAGTTATCATGCACACGGCTCCACTTTTGGTCTTCAGTACTGTATCGATTCATAACAATATTGCCAGCCCCTGATGCGCCATAACGATAAACAAAAAGCAAGTCTCCATCGGGCAAAGTGTAAAACTCTGGATAGGTCACCCCATTATCTTCAAAACTGCTCACCATCTTTAATTTAGGCCCCAGCTCAAGGCTACCTGGAGCTACTGAACGTGCATAATTCAATGCTCCTCCGTGATGATCCCACGAAATATGTAAGTAACCATCACCATCCACCATCAAACTAATAATGTTATGCGCATCTTTAACATTTCCTTTATAGGGAGTAATTTTAGTTTCCCAGTCATTACGGTTAAGCATTCGCTTCCCCAAAATCACTCGCCCCTCATTATCATAATAGGAAATATACTGAAAATTATTATTTGACACCAGAGAATTCTTACGAAAGACAGTAGCATTCACTGAGTTTTTTGACCAACCCAATCCAACCTCAGAAATCACATATCGACTATTACATCCCGTAACCATCAAAAGAGCGACTAAACATTTTATTAAAATCCAATTCTTCATACTATTCTTATTTGATCACTAACAACTGATGTGCGCATTGACGATTCTCTTACAAGTAATCGAACTGGCACAACTTCTTCATAAGAAGTATCAGCTAATGAACCACCTGATATCATTCTAATTAGAGCTTTGGCAGCAAGATGACCCATGTCGTATGCATTTTGCTCAACCGATGAGAGTCTTGGTGAAATTAACTCAGCAAAAGGCTCGTTTGAAAACCCCACCAGCCCAATCTCATTGGGAATGTTAACTTTCAACTCCTCTGCGGCTTTAAACACGCCTACTGCACTAAAATCTCCTGCACAAAAAAAGGCATCTATCAACTGATTTTTCATTAGGTCAAGAGCTTTTGAATATCCGGCATCACGTGTAATTGCATTTTCAACAACCAAACTATCGTTCAACTGAATCCCTGCTTCTTCCAAAGCATAAACATATCCTTTAAACCGCTCAGAATAAACATTTCCTTGAAGAGAACCCGTTAAATGAGCAATCCTTTTATATCCACTTTTAATTAAATGTTTTGCAGCCATATAACCACCCGTAAAGTTGTCATTAACAATACGTGCACCTGGAACTTCTGCACTTACACGATCAAACTGAACAACTGGAACCTTCTCCTTCACTGCCCGCAAGATATGATCAAACTCAAGAGTCTCAACTGAATGTGACATTAAAATACCTGCAACCCGATTGTTTAACAAAACGTTAATAGCCTGTTTTTCGTTTAGTAACCTTTCATGGCTTTGTGTAATTAACAAAGTGAAGCCCGCAGGATTTAACACCTCTTCAACAGCACTCACGACATTACTGAAAAAATGGCGATTAATACGTGGCACCAACATACCAATTGTATCGTTTCGTCCTCTTCGCAATGAGGAAGCTACTTTGTTAGGTTGATAATTTAACTCTGCTGCTTTCATTTTAACACGTTCCACAGTAGCAGGACTCACCCTTGAACTTCCCGACAAAGCACGAGAAACAGTGGAAGGTGTAATTCCTAAAGCAATAGCTATATCTTTTATTGTGGTACGCTTCATTTAATTGATAGATTATTAATCAGTTATATTAACTGACACACAAAAATACAAACGTTTGCATAAAATACACAATATAATTGAGATTATTTTTGAAAACTAAGATTTCAAACTTACTTTAGCAAAAATGAAAACACAAAATTATCATCCAAATAACACCAATCCAGATATTTCATAACACACTGATTTAATGACTTAAACACGATCATAAAAAATAATATTTGCTAAAAATATAAATTAATTATATATTTATATTTGGAAAAATATAAAACCTTATATACCTTCGTGTTCGTTAACGACAAGTTGAAAACTATGACAAAATTTATTCACTCTAACTTCGTATTAGAAGGAAAGAGAGCTCAAAAACTTTATCATGACTATGCAGAAAAACTACCTATTGTAGATTTTCATTGTCATTTATCGCCTCAATTAATTGCTAACAACTATCGGTTTGAAAGCTTAGGTCAGATCTGGTTAGAAGGCGACCACTACAAGTGGAGGGCTATGCGTACAAATGGTGTAGATGAGGAGTTTTGCACTGGAAAAACCTCATTTAGAGACAAGTATCAAAAATGGGCAGAAACAGTTCCCTCAACCATAGGGAACCCCTTATATCATTGGACACATTTAGAGTTGGCCAGATATTTCAATATCTACGAAATCCTTTCACCTGACAATGCTGGAAAAATCTATGATCAAGCCACAGAAATGCTTCAGCAGGATGATTTTAGCACCCAAAGCATTCTAAAGAAAATGAATGTTGAAGTTGTTGGGACCACGGACGATCCTATAGATACACTTGAATATCACAAAGCATTAAGCGGTTTCAGTGTAAAGATCCGCCCTACTTTCCGTCCCGACAATGTATTAAAAACCGAAGATTCAGAATCTTTCATCAATTATATTAAAAAACTTGAAGCAGTTTCTGGAAAAAACATTGCTTCTCTTGATGATCTGATTGAAGTTTTGGATGAGAGACACGCCTTTTTTGATAAAATGGGTTGTCGTGCTTCTGATCATGGATTGGACAGACTTTATTATTCTGCAGATTTCCGTGTAGGCTCCGAGAAAGCATTTAAACAACTTTTGGCTGGAAAATCATTGAATCAAGAAGAGACTGAGCGATACAGAACTTACGTTATGTATGAGTTGTGCAAAATGAACCATAAAAGAGGCTGGGTACAACAATTTCACCTGGGAGCTATGCGCAACAACAACACACGCATGTTTAAAAAGTTAGGTGCTGATGTTGGCTTCGATTCAATAGGAAACCCGCAAGATGCAAACAAGATATCCAGATTTATGGATCTATTAGATACAGAGGATAAACTTGCCAAAACGATCTTATACAATCTAAATCCTGCAGACAATGAAATGTTTGTTACAATGGCAGGAAATTTCCAAGATGGTCGCACTGCTGGCAAAATACAATATGGTGCAGGATGGTGGTTTCTTGACCAAAAAACAGGCATGGAGAAACACTTAAAGGATCTATCTGCACTTGGACTGTTGGCACGATTCGTTGGTATGGTAACAGACTCAAGAAGTTTTCTTTCTTACCCACGTCACGAGTATTTCCGAAGAATTCTTTGTAACCACTTAGGAAATGAGATTGATAAAGGGTTGATCCCAAATGATCAGAAACTCCTAAAAACAGTAATCGAAGATATTGGTTACAACAATCCCATGAAATATTTTGGGTTCTAAACCAAACAAACTCAAAAACTAATAAAAAACTAATTAAATATTAACAATATGAAACCAAGAGTTGTCTCATTCGGAGAAATCATGTTGCGTTTATCCACTCCAGGATATTTGCGTTATTCACAAGCCACCTCTTTCGATGCTACTTATGGCGGCGGAGAGGCCAATATCGCTGTATCGTTAAGCAATTATGGCATGGATTCTTCTTTTGTTACTGCGTTACCAAAGAATGATATTGGCCGTGCATGTCACATGGATTTAAGAAAATACGGCGTTGATACCAAACACATCCAATTTGGTGGCGAACGCTTAGGAATCTACTTTTTAGAGACAGGGGCCGTTGCACGCGCGAGCAAAGTAGTTTACGACCGTGCGCATTCTGCTTTTTCAGATGTAAAAGTAGGTCAATTTAACTGGGATGAAATTTTTGAAGGTGCTACCTGGTTTCATTGGACTGGAATTACGCCAGCCGTTTCACAAGGAGCTGCCGACGTATGCTTAGAAGCTATCAAAGCGGCCAATAAAAAAGGAATTACCGTATCAGTAGATCTCAACTACCGCAAAAATCTCTGGAATTATGGAAAAACAGCTGGTGATGTTATGCCTGAATTGGTTGCAGGATGCGATGTAGTCTTAGGAAATGAAGAAGATGCAGCCATGGTTCTTGGGATTCGCCCCGAAGGCGTTGATGTTACTGGAGGACATGTAGAAGCTGAAGCTTATAGAAGTGTTTCTCAGCAAATTATGAAACAATTTCCAAGAGTAAAAAAGGTAATCACCACTCTACGTGGATCAATTAATGCCAATCATAACTCATGGTCGGGCGTATTGTATGATGGTAAAACTCTATATACCGCACCTACCTACCAAATTACACACATTGTAGATCGCGTTGGCGGTGGTGACTCATTTATGGGCGGTTTAATTTATGGTTTACTTACTTATAAAGACGACGAAAAAGCTTTGCAATTTGCAACTGCCGCCTCCTGCTTAAAACATACTGTTTTTGGTGATTTCAATCAGGTGTCAGTCGAAGAGGTTGAAAAGCTTATGTCAGGTGATGCTTCAGGGCGTGTTTCAAGATAAGTAGGGTATATAATAAAACGATTTTTGACATATAGTAAAATGGGGAAAAGGAAGCTTTCCCCATCAATTAAACTCAATAGGTTTTGCACAAAAACCAATTGAGTTTTAGAGTATCTGATAGTTTTAAACAGTTTATTTATTTTTACATTTACGATAAGATGGCAAAATATAGTCGAAGCGAAGTATTTACAGCAATGAAGACAACGGGTGTAGTGCCTGTCTTTTTCAATGCAGACATTGAAGTGAGCAAAAATGTTCTTAAAGCATGTTACGATGGAGGCATTCGTGTGTTCGAATTTGTTAATAGAGGAGATTTTGCCCACGAAGTATTTTCAGAGCTCAATAAGTATGCACTAAAGGAGCTTCCAGGCATGATCCTTGGAGTAGGCTCATTAGTTGAACCTGCAACTGCTGCCTTATATATTCAAGCTGGTGCCAATTTCGTAGTCTCACCACTATTGAATGAAGAGATGGCCAAAATATGTAACCGACGAGGGGTAGCATGGTCGCCGGGCTGTGGTACAATCTCAGAAATCAGCAAAGCACAAGAGTTGGGTGCAGAAATTGTAAAATTATTCCCAGGATCAGAAATTGGGGGGCCCTCCTTCGTAAAAGCTGTTAAAGGACCAATGCCTTGGACGAACATAATGCCTACTGGAGGTGTTGATACCAGCGAAGATAATTTAAAAGGGTGGTTCAGCGCTGGTGTAACCTGCGTTGGAATGGGTTCTAACCTGTTCCCTAAAGAAATTATTGAAAAAGGCAATTACACTGCACTTACAAAAAAAGTAAAAGAGTTAATGGAAACCATACAAAAAGTTAGAAGCTAAACTTTAGCACAGGAGGTTCTACTCTGCACAATGACCCTTTTTTGAGATTGATATTCAACACATAAAGCATGTCAAACACCTTAAATCAATACTATGACACTACCAGTTAAAGAACTTAACCTCAAAGATAAAGTAGCTGTAATTACAGGAGGAAGTGGAATCATTTGCTCAGCCATGGCGAAAGCTTTGTCTCTCCATGGTGTAAAAACTGCCATACTCAATCGTAATGAAGAGTCTGCTCAAAAAACAGCTGCGGAGATTGAAGCTCTTAGTGGAGTAAAATCTATTGGTATATCTACAGATGTTTTAAGCAGAAAATCATTAGAGGCTGCAAAGAAAAAAATTAATAAAGAGTTGGGAAAAATTGACTTCTTGATAAATGGAGCAGGAGGCAATTCACCCTCAGCCACCTCTAAAGTAGAGCAAATGAAAGAAGGCGATCTCCCTACCGACACTTTTTTTGGTTTAGAGTTAGAAGGATTTGACAATACTTTCGACCTAAACTTTAAGGGAACTTTACTGCCTACTTTGGTGTTTTCTACCGATATGATTGAGAACAAAAAAGGGGGAATTGTTAATCTATCTTCCATGAGTTCTTTTCAACCATTAACAAAAGTTGCGGCCTATTCAGCATCCAAAGCGGCCATCAACAACTTCACACAATGGTTAGCCGTTCATTTTGCCAAAACAGGAGTTAGAGTAAATGCTATTGCACCAGGATTTTTGCTCACCAATCAGAATCGTTTCTTATTGGTAGATGAAAAAACTGGCAATCCAACTCCGCGTGGACAAAAGGTTATGAACAGCACACCAATGGAACGATATGGTCTCCCAGAAGAGATGACAGGTACACTTCTATACCTTCTGTCTGATTGGTCTGAGTTCGTAACTGGAATTGTAATTCCTGTTGATGGTGGATTCAGCGCCTATAGTGGTGTTTAATTAGAGAAATTAGTGATTTTTAACAACATTTATCAGGCGTGTTTTCGACTTGAAAATCATTTCATTTTCTAGAAATCCTTTAAATTATAATATTATGAGTATCCAATTAAAAAAAGAGTTCAAATGGTCCATGTTAGTACCCACCAGTATGGGCGTACGAATCACTCCACCTAATGGACAACCAGTTCACAGTAGTGATCAGTTCACTATGTATGCTACTAGTGCAGAAACCAATGTTGCTAGTATCTCTTCCTATTTAGGGTTACCAGTGAAAGTATTAACCACATTCGTTAAAGACAGTCCCATTGCTCAATTCATCAAGAGCAACCTTAGAAATCGCCACATGGAAATAGAGAGTGTGGAAGTAGATCAAGGTGGACCATGGGGATATCGTCACCAGTTCAACATTGCTGACAGTGGTTTTGGTACACGTGGACCGCGTGTACAAAATGATCGCGCAGGAGAAGTAGGACGAACTCTGAATGTTAAAGATTTTGATCTAGAAAGAATCTTTGGGGAAGAGGGCGTACAAATAGTGCACTTAACTGGATTAATTGCAGCTCTTTCTCCTGAAACAGGAAACTTCTGCCTAGAAATTGCTCGTGCAGCGAAAAAACATGGTACACGTATTGCTTTTGACCTAAATCATAGGGCAACTTTTTGGGAAGGTCGTGAAAAAGAACTTCGTGAAATTTTTACTGAAATCGCTTCACTTACAGATATTTTAATCGGGAACGAAGAAGATTATCAGCTCTGTTTAGGCATCAAAGGCCCAGATGCGGGTGGAGAAGATATCGCCGAGCAGATAGATGGCTTTAAAAAGATGATTTTAAGAGTTAAAGAAGCATTCCCAAACACATCCGTTTTTGCTAACACCCTTCGTGAGGTGGTCAACGTAAACGAACATTTGTGGGGTGCTATTGTCTATGAAAATAACAATTGGCATGTTGTAGAACCTCGTGAAATTCGCGTTCTTGATCGCATTGGTGGAGGTGATGGCTTTGTTGGCGGTCTGCTCTACAGTATTCTAAAAGAGTGGGATTCAGAAAAATGGATAAAGTTTGCATGGGCAACTGGAGCATTAGCCACCACCTTCCTAACCGATTATGCACAGCCAGCAGATGAAAATATGGTTTGGAGTGTTTGGGAAGGCAACGCAAGAGTGAGCCGTTAAAATTAGATTTATAATGACTAATTTTAAAACTATTTATAAATAGACAAAAAAAATTGCTGAGTAAATGAGTTGTATATAATTATAATAAGTTGTATATAATTTAAATAAATTAGTTTTTATCAAATGAAACAACCATAGAACAGAATTCTGAAAGGAAAACAACTGTCAAAAGGAAGTCTCAAATGATCGTTAACAAACAAACTATTAAAATATGAAAGCATTATCAGATATAGGTCTTGTCGGGTTAGCAGTAATGGGTGAAAACTTAGTGCTGAATATGGAAAGCAAAGGCTTCCAGGTATCGGTATTTAACCGTACCACCAAAAAAGTAGATGATTTTATAAATGGCCGTGCCAAAGGAAAGAAAATAAAAGGAGCACATTCACTTGAAGAACTTGTGAAGTCGTTGGAGCGACCAAGAAAAGTGATGTTAATGATTAAGGCGGGTAGTGCTGTTGATGCTACTATCGAGAGCCTACTCCCCTTGTTAGAGCCAGGTGATATCATTATTGATGGTGGAAACACTCACTTCCCAGATACCACCCGTCGCACCAAATATGTAGAAAGCAAAGGATTGCTATATATAGGAACAGGGGTTTCAGGGGGTGAAGAGGGAGCATTATTAGGACCTTCCATTATGCCTGGAGGTTCACCCAAAGCGTGGCCCATTGTAAAACCTATCTTTCAATCCATCGCTGCGAAAGTGGCAGACGGAACTCCGTGTTGTGACTGGGTAGGAGAAGATGGTGCTGGCCATTTCGTGAAAATGGTGCACAATGGGATTGAGTATGGAGATATGCAGCTAATTAACGAGGCGTATCATATCATGAAAGATATCTTAGGTATGTCGGCAGATGAGATGCATCTTGTTTTTAAAGAGTGGAATGAAGGTCCATTGGATTCCTATTTAATAGAGATCACGCGTGACATTCTGGCCTTTAAAGATGAGGATGGGAAGCCTCTGGTAGATAAAATATTAGATACTGCAGGGCAAAAAGGTACAGGAAAATGGACTGCTATTACTGCATTGGACTTAGGCATCCCATTAACACTAATTGGGGAGGCCGTTTTCTCACGCTGTCTCTCTGCAATTAAAGAGGAGCGTGTAGAAGCATCCAAAATATTGAAAGGTCCAAAACCTGAATTCAAAGGTGATAAGAAAGCCTTTTTAAAGGATTTAGAAATGGCTTTGTATGCTTCCAAATTGGTCTCTTATGCACAGGGTTACGCATTAATGGCAGCAGCAGCAAAAGAGTATGATTGGCATCTTAATTACGGAGGTATTGCTTTAATGTGGCGTGAAGGTTGCATCATACGTTCCGCATTTTTAGACGAAATTAAAGCTGCTTTTGATAAAAATGAGAATCTAACCAACCTTTTGCTTGATCCATTCTTTAAAGATGTAATGGAAAAAGCACAACAAGGTTGGCGAAATGTAGTAGCCACCTCCATAATGAATGGAATCCCTGCCCCAGCATTGGGAACGGCTCTCAACTATTTTGATGGTTACCGTAGCGAACGCTTACCTGCAAATTTATTACAAGCACAGCGTGATTACTTTGGTGCACACACCTATGAACGGCTTGATAAACCGCGGGGCGAATTCTTCCACACCAACTGGACAGGTCGTGGAGGATCAACGGCTTCCACTACTTATAACGTATAGAATAGTTCAACGACCGATCTCAAATCTTGAGATTGGTCGTTATTTTATATGATTGGTTTTCATACAACCAATTTAGAGGAAAAATTGCTAATGATCATCACAAAATAGAGGTTGCCAAATGGATGAGGAGGTTGACAACTTCTACGGGTAAACGCAAATACCAAAAACTATAAATATGAAGAAAATACTAACAATAACGTTGCTATCTTTCATTGTCCTTACGGGCTGTGGGTTAAAAAGCGATGTTAAGGTTTTAAAATTAGGCCACACATTAGACACCAAACACTCAGTGCACATTGCCATGGAGTTTATGGCAAAAAGAATGGCTGAGTTATCCGATGGGAAAGTAGAAATTCAAATCTACCCAGGTGGAGTATTGGGTAGTGAACGTGAAAGCTTAGAACTTTTACAATTGGGAAGCTTGGATATTACTAAGGTATCAGCAGCAGCAATGGAAGGCTTTGTTGAAGAGTACAAAATTTTTGGACTGCCTTACATCTTTAGAGACAAGCAGCACGCTTTTTCTGTATTAGATGGGCCAATAGGAGCCTCGATGCTGCAAAAAGGAGAACAGTATTGGTTGCGCGGACTTTGCTTTTACGATGCGGGAGCGCGAAGCTTTTACACTTCTACTCCTATTCATAAGCCTGAAGATATAAAAGGATTGAAGATTAGGGTTATGCAAAGTATTACTGCTGTAGAGATGATTAAAGCCATGGGAGGATCTGCTACACCTGTTACTTGGGGTGAACTATATACGGCATTACAAAGTAAGGTTGTGGACGGGGCAGAAAACAATCCACCAAGCTTTTATCTTTCGCATCACTATGAGGTGAGTAAATACTACACCTTAAATGAACACACCATGATTCCCGATGTGTTAATCATAAGTACGCATGCTTGGGCAAAACTCACAGATAAGGAGAAAGAGTGGCTAAACCAAGCTGTTAAAGAGTCGGTGGTGGTTCAAAGAAAAGAGTGGCAAAAGTCTGAAGATGAATCTTTAGCAGCTTTAGAAAAAGAAGGGGTGGAAATTATCATTCCTGACAAACAACCCTTTATAGAAGCAACAAAAGGGGTTTATGATATCTATAGAAACAACGAAAAAGTTTTCTCTTTGGTTCAACAAATCAGAGAAACACAAAATAGCGTTGTTGCACCAGACAGTACGATCGTTTCTTCACATAAAGCTCCAACATTATAATAATCTTCCGTTAATAGCGGTTTTAATAATATTACATTATGAATTTCAGACAACGAATTGATAAGATTCTTGAATTTTTCCTGGTTGTGCTGATGGGAACACTTGTTATTGATGTAGTTTGGCAAGTACTCAGCCGTTTTGTCTTTAAAGATCCCAGCTCGTTTACCGATGAATTAGCTACCTTCCTATTAATATGGGTAGGATTAGCTGGCGCAGCTTATGTAAAAGGAAAAAATGAACACTTAGCCATTGACATCCTTCACACAAAGTTATCTCCCAAAAGTTTAAATAAGATGATGATATTCATCAACTTCCTGGTGATAGTCTTTTCAGGTACAGTAATGGTAGTTGGTGGAGTATGGTTGGTTTACACACGATTTGTTTTAGGCCAGCTATCCGCATCAATACAAGTACCCCTTGGCTATGTATATATGATCGTCCCCATAAGTGGACTATTAATGAGTTATTATGCCATCGACGACATCAGGCACTTAATAAAGGAGTATAAACTAATAAAATAAACACAATCATGGATATTGAAGTATTAGGAATTGTAGTTCTGGTTCTATCCTTTATTTTCTTCTTAAGTTTAGGAGTGCCTGTAGCATACAGTATAGGATTATCAACATTGGCCACCATGCTGGTGAGTTTTGAGTCGTTGCCAGCATTTGCAACTATGGCGCAACGAATGGCCACTGGTTTAGAGAGTTTTTCATTATTAGCCATCCCCTTCTTTATATTGGCAGGTCAATTGATGAATTCGGGGGGAATCGCCATACGCCTCATAGAATTTGCAAAAGTAATGGTAGGGAGGCTCCCTGGCGGATTGGCTTTTGTAAACGTAATGGCCAATATGTTGTTCGGTGCCATTTCAGGTTCTGCCGCTGCATCAGCATCAGCAATCGGTTCAATTATGGGCCCCCAAATGAAGAAAGAGGGATACGATGAGAATTTCTCGGCAGCCATCAACATCACCTCCGCAACTACAGGATTAGTGATTCCACCAAGTAACATACTTATTGTTTACTCTTTGGCCAGTGGCGGTGTTTCTATTGCTGCTCTATTTATGGCTGGATATGTTCCAGGAATTCTTACGGGTTTGGCCTTGATGTTGGTAGGTGGTGTAGTTGCCTATCGCAAAAAATACCCGGTTGGAGAAACTATTGGTTTCAAAGCTGCGGTCGTAAAATTCTTTGATGCTATCCCAAGCTTATTACTCTTGGTAATTGTGATTGGAGGTATTATTGCAGGGTATTTTACGGCTACTGAAGCCTCGGCTATAGCAGTTGTTTACTGCCTAATATTGGCGTTTATATACAAAGAGATTACTTGGAAAGATGTGCCAAACATTTTAATCAAAACCGTTAAAACAACAGGTATTGTAATGTTGCTCATTGCTACATCTATTGCACTTTCATGGGTAATGTCTTTTGAAAATATTCCTCAAACGGTTAGTGACGGATTGTTAAGTCTCTCTTCAGACCCCTTCGTTATTTTAATCATGATCAACCTAATTCTTTTGTTTGTAGGTATTTTCATGGATATGACCCCTGCGGTATTGATTTTTACACCAATATTTTTACCTATTGTAACCACTCAATTGGGTTTGGATCCCATTCATTTTGGTATCATCATGATTTTGAACCTAAACATTGGACTTTGTACACCTCCAGTGGGGTCGGTACTCTTTATTGGATGTAGTGTAGCCAACTTGAAAATTCAAGATGTAATCAAACCGCTTATTCCATTTTTCATTGCAATGATCGTAGTATTGATGATTATTACATTCTTCCCATCACTCACGTTATTTGTTCCTCGCTTGTTTGGATTCTAAACCGAACATTTGAGATATAACTCTCTACACTCTCTCTAAGCTATTTTGCGTCACAGACCAAAATAGCTTAGAGATAAAGAGCAGATTATAAATAAAATGATTTTACACATAAAGCTGAATCAATACAATTGCCTTAACTCACAAACAAGAATAGTTGGTAAATGAAGCAAATCAGAATAAAAGATATAGCAGAAAAGGCCGGTGTTTCCATCGGAACAGTTGACAGGGTTCTGCATGACCGAGGTGAGGTGGCGGCAAAAACAAGAGAAAAGGTATTGGCTATCGCTCAAGAAATGCACTACCAACCTAACATTGTAGCACAAGCACTTACAGCCAAACGCCAATATCATTTAGCGGCTCTCTTACCAAAAGGAAGCAGTGACAATCTCTACTGGATGCTTCACCCACAAGGTATTGAAAAAGCCGTTAATGATCTTCGGCCTTTTTTAGTGGATGTTAAATTCTACTATTTTGAATTACACAATGAAGCTGATTTTATCGAAAAATCACAAGAGATGTTGAATGACAATCCAGAAGGAGTCATCTTTGCCCCGATTCTTAAAAAAGAAGGTGCGCAACTTGCTTCAGAACTTGATTCACGTAACACCCCGTACATATTTATCGACACCTTCATTGAAAACGCCAATTGCTTGGCATTCATCGGAGAAGATGCTTATCAAGGTGGTCGTGTGGCTGCCAGCTTGATCGACTACGGACTTGATCCTGATAAGGATATATTAATTGTAAACATTGCCAAGGATTTAGAAAACACTCAGCATCTGAACAGACGTAATCAAGGCTTCATGAGTTATTTTTTAGACACTGGAAAAAACAGAGGGATGAAAATAACTGTCGAAATTCCTTTTTCTGAAAGAGAAATTGTAGAAGAAAGAATGGATCAGATACTTGAATCCAATCCAAATATAGGAGCCATTTTGGTCTCCAGTGCAAAAACGCATGTGATTGCCCGATACATTCAAAATAAAAAAAAGAAGGATCTCATTTTAATTGGCTATGAATTAACCAAAAAAAATGTGGACTTTTTAAAGAAAGGGATTATACAATTTCTGATTGGGCAAAAACCCATGGAGCAATCGGAGAAAGCAGTAAAGAAAATGTTCGATTATCTCACTACTAAACAAATCCCCATCAAAAGAGAGTTTCAGCCTGTTGAAATTATAAATGTTGAAAATGTTGACTTATTTTAAATCACTTTACAAATAAATAAAAGCTTTATACTATGAAAAAATTATCAAGATACTCCATCGGAATGGGCGACCGCTTTGCCCACCAAGCCAAATTCCAACTTAAGGCAGTAATGGAAACTGAAAAACAAGGTTTTGAAATTACGCCAGTTTGGAACAAATCCAACCGCGAGCACATCACCATAGGGAGTGAACCGGCAGACGCTAAAAAGGCGGTGGATATAGCCATCAAAGAGCTGGGCTGGAACAAACCCTATTTTTTAGATGCGGACCATATCAATCTTGACACCGTCGATCGGTTTATGGAGAGCTCAGACTTCTTTACCATCGATGTAGCTTCATATATTGGTAAGCAAGGTGAGACTTCAGAAAAAGAGGCGTTTGTTAAAAAAATAGAGAAATACATTGGCACCTTTTCTATCCCTGGTATTGAAAAACCGTTTACAATTAGCAAAAAAGAGGTAGAAGTAATCGCAGATCAATACCTATATGCAGCAAAAATGGCAGGCGAAACTTACAAAAAAATTGTTGCTGGAAAAGGGAAGGGTAATTTCATTACCGAAGTCTCCATGGACGAAGTACCCAAACCACAAAAGCCAGCCGAGCTTTTCTTTATCTTAGCCATGTTGGCACATTACAATATTCCTGTGCAAACCATTGCACCAAAATTCACGGGTCGTTTCAATAAAGGAGTAGAATATGTAGGAGATCCCGTAGCTTTTGCTGAAGAGTTTGAAGCAAATCTTATGGTTATAGACTATGCAATTAAAACGTTTAACTTACCCGAAGAGCTAAAGTTAAGCATCCATTCTGGCTCTGATAAATTCTCCATTTACGACTCCGTTCGCGAGCTAACCCAAAAGCATAATAAAGGATTTCATTTAAAAACGGCTGGAACTACTTGGTTGGAGGAGGTAATTGGACTGGCATTGGCAGGAGGTGAGGCACTTGATTTTGTCAAAGATATATATGCACGTGCCATTGTTGATGTAGAGAAATTATGTGCTCCCTATGCGGATGTTATCGACATTAAAGAAGATCAATTGCCATCGGTAGAAACTGTGAACAGTTGGAGCAATGAAGATTTTGCCAATGCCCTTCGTCATATTCCCAATCACCCACAATATGATCCAAACATGCGCCAATTAATGCATGTGGGCTATAAGCTGGCTGCCGACAAAATCGATAAGTACAATGAACTTCTTGAAAAGAATGCGGATATTGTAGGCCAGTGCGTATTTGAAAACATATACGACCGTCATCTAAAACGACTTTTGAACTTAAAAGCGTTTGTATAAATACAATATCAAAGAATTTTAAAATAAGCTCTCTACTAAACAGAGAGAGCTTATTTTATTTCTCTTTACTGTTCTTGAAAAATTTATTTTCATTGCTTTTTATTTCGTTTCTGGTACTATTTCTATGTTTCTGAGTTCATCTTTGATATAGTTGTCGGGTCTGAAGCTAATACGTAGCTGATTAATATTTTTTACGGATACTAATTTGGGAGAATCACTGGTGCTAACTTTGGCATGTAGTCGAAACGTACCCAATTCATCTAGCTTTACTGTGTACCCGTCGGCAAGCAGTTCGGGGATTAAATCGACAAGCCCTTTCACAATAAGGTACACATCACTTTCACTAGCGGTTGACCGCTTTTGTAATATTTTGGCAATCTCCCTTAGATTTATTTGTGATGAACCTGTTATTCTTGGAAACCACAACTGTTTCCCATCCTTGCCTTCGCCAGGACTATAAGTTGAAACAACTTTATACTTGAGTGCCATAACTAATTGTTTTTTGAAATTAAAAATTGAATGTTTAATGCGCATCAAACTTAATTATAATGCGCATTAAACATTTGTTTACTGCGCATTAATTAAGAAATATATAGAGTCATTTTCAACGTTTATTGCTTGGTGTTCTGTTCTCTCCTACTCTAATCTTCAAAATCCTATTCATCAACTTATTCATAACGCAAGAACTCCGCCAGATTTATACTAACTACACACCCACTTTGTCAACTAACTGTCTGAACTTTGATTTGTGTGATTTAATCGTGAACTCTGATTATTCTTATTCATCGCTCGCTTAAATTGCAGTCTTTTAGGGCCAAAGTTTAATAACAGACCAACTTACATGTCATAAGTTACCAAATAATATTTTGCAAACTGCAACAAATCAAAGAGAATATACTACTTCAAGTGCCATTAAATTATAGATATCTTTGTAGTATAGTATCATCTAAGAAGAAACGGAAAAAAACAAATGGCCAAAAGAGAGAAAAAACAAAGAAGAAAAGGATCGGCAGGAAACAACAGAGCCAGCGGCGAAGATTTTTTATTACAAAACAGTAATAAAGAAGGTGTAAATGAAACAGATTCTGGCCTACAGTATAAGATTATAGAATCCTCCAATGGTGCAAAACCAGACGAATGGAGCACTGTTGAAATTCATCAAAGAGCACTTCTTCTCAACGGAACTCTGTTGGAAGACACCTATCGAATGAATCAAACTTCTACGGTAAAAATGAATGAGTTGATAGAAGGACTTCAAGAAGGATTACAAATGATGTCTGTGGGAAGTAGGTTTAAATTTTGGGTGCCATCAGATTTGGCATGGGGTAAAAAAGGAACCAGCAACAAAATCCCACCCAATGCTGTGTTGTATTTCGATATTCGATTGGTAAGTATCAAATGAAGCAACTAAACATTTCTTCAATTTGCCCAAGAGGGTGGTCTATTCTACTCCCCAAACATTGGACAAAATTAATGACTTGCTAAGTTGAATTT
>CAZJDS010000003.1:0-34642 GCA_964544795.1 uncultured Alkaliflexus sp.
TGTAAGTAAAAAATTATTTTGAAGTGTAACTGTATCAAAGAGCAAAATCAACTCACACAACCACCATAAACCGAATTATTTTACGGATATTTAAAGCCAAACAACGAAATCTGTAATCGCTATGATACTCATTGCTGAAAGTGGATCTACAAAAGTGATTTGGGCTCTCTTGAACAGAGAGACAAACCAACGACAAATTATTACAACCTCAGGCATCAATCCATTTTACCAGAATAGAGAAGACATTCTTGAGCTCTTACAAAATGAGTTTAAAGTAGATGAGAGAGAATTTGAGGCTATCTTTTTCTATGGAGCTGGATGTGCCAACTTAGTAGTCAACGAAATAGTTTCGAGTTCATTACACTTATTTTTCAAAACTCCTTCCATTCATGTTTACAGCGACTTGAGAGCGGCTGCTCACGCGCTTTGTGGCGAAAGAGAAGGGATTGTCTGCATCTTGGGAACAGGCTCCAACTCATGTCATTATAAAGATGGGAATATTGTGAAAAACGTTTCTCCTTTAGGCTTCATCCTTGGAGATGAAGGTAGTGGAGCTGTCATAGGAAAAATGCTTCTCTCCGATATTTTAAAAGATCAACTTCCTTCTCATATAGTAGAGCTCTTTTTTAAAGAGTATCCGATCTCATCTTCCGAAATATTAGAAAAAATCTACAAAAAGCCATTCCCTAATCGCTATGCTGCCCAATTTACAAAGTTCATCTCTGCACATCTTGACAAACCAGAACTCGTGCAGTTGGTTGAACAATCTTTTGATCTATTTATAACTCGAAACATCTTGCAATATAATGAATGTAAAAAGCTACCCATCCATTTCACAGGTAGCATCGCCTACCATTTTCAAACAATTTTAGAAAAATCCTTGAAAAAACATGAGCTTCAGATTGGAAGTATTGTTCAAGATCCGATGGATGGCTTAATGGAATATCATTTGAAAAACGGAGGATTGTATCAACAAGTTTAATTTCGTTTTAATAAAAATCACTTCTTGGCGGCATCTCGACCAAAGAGATTGAGAATAACCAACGACAAGCCAATCACCACCATTCCAACAATAGAAGTCACATCTGGATGTTCATCGGCAATAATTAGCCAGCTCAAAATAGCACCCGATACAGGAATGAGGAATTTCCAAACATTTAGCTCCGATATTTTTACGCCTGGGCGTTTAATCAAGGCAAACCATATAGAGAAAGCCGCTGCAGACAAAAAGCTTAGCCACCCAAGTGATAGATAATATTCTGTGGGAAATGGTCCCATATTCAGTCCTTCCAATGGCAAAGAAACCAAGAACAATCCTGCACCACCCGCCATTAATGAGGCAGAACTCAATACCACAGGGGAGACACCTGTGGATCTTTTCAAAACCAAGACATTAGAAAAGCCCGAGCTGATATTATTAAAAATCAATAGCAAGATACCCACCCATTCGTATTCGCCTTTAATCTCAACCGTTGCGCGTCCCAAAGTAATAATGGCAATTCCGATAACACCCACCACAATACTGACCAATTTCGCTTTGGTCATCCGATCATTTTTAAGTGCAAAGTGAACAAAAACGGCTACAAAAAGCGGTGAAGAGCCAACAACCATTGCTGCTAAAGCACTTGGCACCAGCGTTAAGCCTGTGTAAAAAAAAGCATATTGAATAAATATCTGAAAGAGTGCTATGAGAAGTATAAACCAAGGACTCTTCATGAAATCAGAGAAGAAGCGGCGTGGATTTCCAAAGAAAAGAAACAGCAACAGCCCAGAGATGAAGAACCGAATGCCTGCAAACTGAAATGGCGACTGGTATTCCAACCCGATCTTAACTCCCACAAAAGCTGTTGACCATAACCAGCTAGCAAGAATTGCCAAAAAGGTAGTACTCCTAATAATGTTCTTCATCCTCAAATTAAATCAAACTATAAAGATCCCAAAAATTAGGATCGAAAAAACAAAATTAAACTCATCCACTATTTCAACTGACTCTTTATCCAATGCATAATGTGGTAGCGTGTTGTTGTAGAAACCCAATGCTCATTAACAGGAGTTATCAAGGCTTCTTTTTGGCCTTTCAACATATTATATACGATATAACTGGTGGTTGGAGGACAAACATCATCGTTGTATCCCCAAGTCATAAATACTGGAACCTTAATTAACTGGGCAAAATTAACCACATCGTAATAGGCCATGGTTTTTATCTTATCGGGCGTGTCCATACCAGAGAACTTGGTGAAAAAATGTGGATAACCGCCTGCTCGCTCTGCTCTGTAGCCAGCCATATCACTTAATGCAGGATGATTGGCTGCGCAAGCTGTAATTCTGCTGTCAAGTGCGGTTGCTATCAAAGCCAATGCGCCACCTTGGCTGCCTCCTTGTGCCACCACATTTTTCCCATCCCATTCGGGCAAACCAGTCAAATAATCTACCACACGCACAAATGATAAATAAACCTTTTTCATATAATATGAATCTCTGTTATCTAATCCATTGGCCAAATAACTGTTATTTCCTTGACCAAAAGCTTTACTTATTTCATCGTACACATCTTTCGACAAATCGGGCCGAATGCCATGAATCTCCATATCAAAACGGATGAAACCATTTTTAGCATAAAAAATATCTTTCAAAGGATCCATAGGTTTAACACCTGCACCAGGAGGTGAAAATACCACTGGATATTTACCTGGTTCCTTTGGTAGGGTCAAATATCCATATATGAATTTTCCTTTTTCATACACCTGTAATTTCACCAAATAGCAATTTGCTTTTTCAGAAGAATACTCTGGCACAAAAGTTTTCTCAACAAACATGGGGCACTTAGCAGATTTCTCTTTAGCTTTCTCCCAAAAAGCCACAAAGTCATCTGGAAAGATAGTATAAGGCAACAGTTTCTCTGGCTCAAATCCCACCTTAATATGATGCTTATAAGTTACGCCACCCAAATCTACAGTGAATCGACAATCTTTAAATCCAGGCTGATCCATTGTGCCCATATTTACGATGGCCTTACCTTCTTTAAGAATCGCAGTATTTTTTATATCAGCAGGCATCAGCTCAGGTCCAACACTATATTTAATTTCAACATCATTCACCAAAATACCATACTGATAGAGCGAAACCGTTACTTGTGCTTCTTCGCCCAGATTGTATAACCAGTTAGCACTGTTAGGAGAAGATATCCACAAAACATCACTTCGATAAGGAGAGTTTTGCCCAAATAAGTTGAAAGATGACAACAAGAGCAACAAAAGAGCTGAATTCTTCATAATAGCAAGTTTAATTCTGACTAATTGAACACGAAATCTTATGAAATAGAAAAGCACTCACGTAAATTACAACTTAATTAAGAAAAGATCCCCAACTTCAATCTTCAATTAAAAAAATAGACATAAAAAAGAGGTTGCCTATTTTAGACAACCTCTTACATGTGACCCAGCTGGGGCTCGAACCCAGGACCCCATCCTTAAAAGGGATGTGCTCTACCTACTGAGCTACTGAGTCATCACGATATATTTTACTTTCTCTTTACTTCTGGTTAGAAGAACAATTTGCTATTCAAGTCTAAATGATTGTTCTTGATGAAATAAGTGCTAAACAGGGAACGTTTTTCCCTTAATTGCGATGCAAAAATAGGTCGTAAATATTAAACATGCAAGTCAACAAAGTAAAAAAAAACCTTTTTTTCCTTTCCCCTATTCCCACACTCGATGTAACCTGCATACCTTTAGATATTTGGGGCTAAAAAGAATTTTGTTAAAACAGAATATTTAATTCAATTTGACAGCTGATTTTCATATAAACAACAAAGTAACATGAATAATTGCACAATAAATAGTCCGCATGACCTAAATACGACAAAAGAGTGCTAACTTACTCCAACAGATTGATGGGATCTTCCACATCGATAGATTCAAATAAAAAGAAGATCAGTCAACCCCTATTTTTTGAACTATTAAAAGGATAAAACAAACTCATCAATTGGAATTCATTTGCATAGAATAAACATCGAATCAAAATAGTTTTATTGCAAAAAACTAAACTTTGCAACAGATCGAAAATACTAAAAATAAAATATTGTTTTATGTAGGCATCATTTTTGAACAATAGAATTAAAGTATAGGTTTATTAAAGAGCTGCTTTCATAAACATCTATCATGTAACAATTACATACTAAAATCACCTTTCTGCTTGAAAAAAACATTTCGATACATAGTTATTTTATTCCTAAGCATCTCCTCTAATACAATGAGTGGGCAAACGGAGCCTTTGGTACGAAAAATAAAGATAAAAGGCAATCGTGAATTCTCCAGTAAAGAGGTAAAAGAGCAGCTTTCTATTAATGCCTCCTCTTGGGTAGGGCGAAAAGTATTAGGTCAGAAAAAATCCTATTACAGCAAGGAAGCTTTTGAAATGAATGTAAAAGAGATAAAGCATTTTTACCGCACCGAAGGATTCATCCATGTGGTGGTGGAAGAGCCAGAAACCAAACTCAATTCTCGTAAAACAAAAATCAAATTAATATTTCGAGTGCACGAAGGTGATCCTGTAATAATTGATAAGTTAAACTTCCAAAGTGAAGATACCATCTGGAGCCATGAACTAAGAAATTACAGCACACGTAGAAGAACGAAAGTTGAATCGGTGCCTAACAAGCGATTTAGAGACGCCTCGATTGTAAACGACCAAACCCTCATCAATGAGTTTATGGTAGATAGAGGCTATGCCTATACGCGCGTGGAGCACGAGATCACCGCTGACAGCACCATAAACAAGGCCAACATCAATTGGCTGATAAGTCCTGGACCTCTCAACCATTTTGGAGAAGTTACCATCATAGGATCTAATAGAACTCCTGAACGACTTATTCGTAAGCAATTGGCTTTTAAAAAAGGTGATATTTACAGCCGAAAAGAGTTGAACACTTCACAGGCACAAATCTATCAGCTGGGAACTTTCCGTATTGCCTCCATTCAAGCCAAACTAAGTGATGATCAAAAAGACTCAATTCCCATTGAAATAAATATTACAGAAGCCCCCCAACACTCCATAAAATTTGGCGTAGGATATGGTCGGGAAGACCGCTTCAGGACATTTATCGATTACCAAATTTTGAACTTCACAGGAGGTGCACGTCGTCTTCATCTTTTTGCCAAGCACTCCTATATTGAGCCTTATAGAATAGAAGCAACCTTAACACAACCAGCCGTTTTTGGCCCCAACTCCACTCTCTCACTTTCACCTGCCGTGCGCAAAACCAAAGAGGTAGGGTATGAGCTGTTTGGGTATGGTGCAAATATTAGATTACAACAAAAAATCAGTTCCTCCTTTAGTGCCTCTTTCAATCCTTATTATGAAAATATCAAGTTAGACACTACCTCTGTGGCAAAAACAGAGGACCTTGAGCTTTTAAAGAAAAGTTATTCTAAAAGTGGTGTGGCGTTAGGAGTCCTCTTTGATGACACCTCTCCTAAATTCAATCCGTCCACAGGATGGTCGGTTGCTATCAACGCTAAAGCCAACAGCACAATAATTCAAGGAAAATATCCATTTCTAAAGTATCAGGCAGAGATAAAAAGATATCAAAAAATAAATTACACCACCGTTTTAGCAATGAAATTACAAGGAGGAATGATTCATCCTGTTAAAGATGGAAAAAGAATTCCTGTGGAAGAACGTTTCTTTGCAGGTGGAAGCAGATCTGTGCGCGGATGGGCTCGCCAAAGACTCGGTCCAGCAGACATCAATGGGCTACCCACAGGCGGAAACAGCACTGTTGAGTTCAGCATTGAACCAAGAATGAAAATATATGGCCCATTGAGCTGGGTTGTTTTTTTCGATGCAGGTAATGTATGGACCAAAGCTAAAGAAATTGATCTTAAAGATCTGAGATACTCAGTGGGCAGTGGCATAAGGTACGACACCCCCATCGGACCTGTTGGAATAGACTTTGCGCGCCCAATTTGGGACAACTCAACAAAATGGCAGTTTCATATTAATATTGGTCATGCTTTTTAGATGAAGATAGCACGTAAAATAATACTTGGAATAGTGACTGTAGTTTTTTTAATTATTGCAGGCATATTCTTATTGATACAAACGGCATGGTTCAAAAACTTTCTAAAAGACGAACTCCTAAAAATTGCGCATGACCATATTAATGGAACTGTTGTTTTAGATAAACTATCAGGAAACTTCTTTACCCATTTGGAGCTTTCAGGATTAACTCTATTAGACGAGGAGAAAGATACCCTCCTATCATTGGATGAGTTAGGCATTGAGTACTCGCCTTTGGAGTTAATCAGCGGCAGAGTAGTGGTTGATCAAATCTACCTCAACTCTCCCCGTGTGCACCTAAAACAGGACGCAGACAGTTTGTGGAATTTTCAAAACATCCTTAAACCTGTAGAACCAGACACCACAGAAAAAAAATCTTCACCTACAAAACTTACTTTTTGGCTCCATCGGCTACGTTTAAAATCAGGCAATCTGTTTATTCAAACACAAGATACCATCATTCCCAAATCTATTGAAGATTTAAATATAAGCCTTTCAGGTCTATACACTTCCAAAAGAGTAATGGCACATATCAAGGAAATATCTTTTACGAGTGAGCAACCTCGCTTGGAGCTTAAAAAACTTCAATTTAATGTAAAATCAGACTTTAAACAATGGTGGATCAGTAACTTTGAACTTGCTACGGCGCAAAACAATATTAAGTTAAACGGAAGTTATGGCAGTCTGGAGAACTTTGAACTCCTTTTAAATTGGGACAAAGTTATTTTAGAGGAATTCACTTCTTTTATTCCTCCCATCCCCCTCTCAGCAACACCGAATTTGAACTTGTCAGCCAAATCTGAAAATAAGCAGACTTTATTTGAACTTGCCCTAAGCAACAACAATGAATCAATAGGTCTAAAAGGAAAAATCCAACAACTATCCAACCTTCTTAAAGAATCATTAAGATCCACAGCTCATTTAGATGTGAATTTAAGTATGAAAGGTGTTGTACCTCATCACTGGATAAAGATGGAGTCACTCCCTTTAGTGGTTAACGCAGATTTTGACATCAAAGGCAATGGATTATTAGGAGCAACTGAACCTCTCAGCTTAAAAGGGAAACTTTACGACACCTCATGGGAAGGACGTAAAATTGACAGTGGATCCATCGAAGGGTCATACAACAATGGAAAAACCCATGCAGATGTTAGATTGTTGGCAGCATTTGGAAAAGTGAACGCTACTGCCAATCTTAACTTAAATAGCCCTGCTGAAGATTATTCACTTAAATTATCCACACAAAAGCTAGCACTCCATCAATTATTTACTGGAAAATTAGACAGTACCGTGGTCTCATTGGATCTATCTGCCACTGGCCATGGAATTGGAACCGACCAGTTGTCTGCTAATTTCTCGGGATTTATATCTAATTCGGTGGTTGAATTCATACCCATTGATACTCTTCAATTCTTAGGAAGCTATCAAAATAAACAACTTCTAATAGATACACTAACCATTAAAAATGAGTCTCTCAAAGGATTTCTTCATGGATATTATAAAATAGATGGAGAGTTGCAAGGCAATATTGATGTGCAACTGGATAATGCGCTTGCCTTTGCACATTATTTTAGTCAGCCCACACAATGGCAAAACTTAAACCTGAAAGCTTCAGCAATTGGAACTGTTGACTCTTTGCGTTTTGACGCTAACGCCCAGCTAAATTCATTGGTCATGGATACTACATTAAACATCCAGGATCTGTCTCTGATAGCAAAAGGAAATCTCATACATCAAAAGCCTTATGTAAACGTAGAACTTGAATTCAGCAACATCAGAAGCGGTAAGATATTGGTAGAAAAGCTGGAGGTAGATGCCCAGTTGAAAGACACACTTTGGAATGTTGATCTAAATTCCAGTTTGATGGATGAAATGAAACTTTCATTGGAAGCATCAGGCAATTTGGGTAAACTATTACGGGTAACGCTAAGTAAATTAGATTTAGAAACAGGATACAACCACCTTCATCTTGAAGATCCAGCTTATATAACCTATGGAGATTCTATAATTCAAATAGAAAAACTGCATATTATAGATCGTCGCGACACCTCTTTCCTTGTATCAATGGATGCCTTCTACAATCAAAAAGACTCCATAAGTATGGTTGGTGATTTTGTAGGTCTCAATTTAGAAGCGCTTTACAACTACGGTCTAATGAACGAGTCAAGGGCAGGACGAGTGGATCTTCATGTTGATTTGGAAGGTTATAGAAATAATGTAAATATTAGAGGCAAAACATCTTTAAAAGAGCTTGTTTTAGAACCACTTGCATTCAGAAACATTGGCGTAAATTTTAACTATCCTGGAGATTCTCTACGAGTTGATGCGGCAATGTATAGTGAGGAGGGAGATTCTATTACGTTGAAAGGCTCTATCCCACTAAAAGTGGTTTTTCAAGACAGTTTACAGATCTCATGGAATAAATCATTTAGAGCTACATTACTGGCTCAAAAAGCACCTTTGAAAAACTTTTTGATGGATATAAAAGGACTTGATCAGCCAGAAGCTCTTTTAAATATAGATATTAAAGCTTCAGGGACGACTGCTGACCCACAAGTTAAAGGCTACATAAACATCGATAAAGGAATTTTACCAATGCCTCAGTACGGCATCAATTATAAGGATATTATTTTAAGGCTCTCCGTTGATGGCAATAAAATAAATATGGATAGCCTCTACGTTCGACAAAAAGGCTATCTTTTAGCAAGTGGCATTATTGAAATGGAAGAATCCATATCTTCAGGTAAAATTGCAAGTAGTAATTTAACGATTAAAGCGCGCGACTTTTATCTCACCCGACATAGAGACTATGAAATACAAATCAACTCTGACCTTTCTTTTGAAGACAAACAAGGAACCTCGAAATTTGGAGGTAACATCAAAGTGCTTCGTTCCACTTTTAATGTGGATGCGCTCACAAATATGGGTGGCACCTCTAAGAAGTTGGACGATCCATTGCTCATTCAAGCATTAAAAGATGGACAAACAATTCCCTCTGATAGTAACACAATTGCTAAATATACTCTCTCAACCAGAAAGGAAACCGCCAAAACACCCAGTTTTATGAAGCATCTAACTGGAAGTTTAAAGTTAGAGATACCCCGAAACACTTGGCTAAAATCGGATGATATGCAGATAGAAGTGTATGGTAATTTAGATGTAGTTAAAAACAGTTCGTTTTTCGAGCTGTTTGGATCATTAGGTATCCACAGAGGATTTTACACGTTTTACGGAAAAAAAATGGTGATTGAGGAGGGAGAATTTATATTTACAGGTAGTGAAGAGTTTGATCCTATTTTAAATGTGAAAGCCAACTACACATTCCGAACTGCAGAAAGAGAGAAAAGAGTTCTTTCACTTTTAGTGGGAGGAAGATTATCTGATCCCGATATTCGGTTTGAATTAGAACGCTTGGAAATACCTGAGGCAGATGCCATTGCCTATATTCTATTCGGTCAACCATTTGATCAGCTCAACCATGGAGGCCAAGAAGGAGTCTCTGATGCGATGTCCACAAGACTTCTTTCCAATTTAGTAGCCTCACAACTTTCAAAGACACTTGGAAAAACCTTAAATTTGGACATGATTGAGATTGATGCGACTGATAACTGGCAGAATACTACCTTTATGGTGGGGAAATACATTACGAACGATCTGTTTGTAACTTACCAGCGTAGCTTTGGAGAATCAGATGAACATGAAATTACGCCTGAAACTATTACGCTGGAATATGAGATTACAAAAAGGCTATCCATAAGGTTACTACAAGGAAAGGTCAAAGAATCAGGTGTAGATTTGATTATAAAATTGGAGAAATAAAAAGATGAACATACAAGAAATAAAAAAGAAGCAATTGAATATTGCCAAGCAACTAACCAATAAACAATTAAAAGATGCGCTGGATGTTCTTGGAGAGTTGGTGAAAGAGACACACAACAGCACGCTCATTGATGCACATTACAACATTGAAACATCCTACAAGAGCCTTTTGCGATATACTGTTGAAGGCATTCTGGATCCAGAACGTCAAAGAATCTATCATCAAATTATTGCCGATCTTTTCAATTTGTCCGATGATATTTTCTTCATTTTAAAATCCACTTACGCCAGCGATTTAATTTATGAAATTAAGCGTAAACATACATCAGACTCTATTTCCATAGAATTTAAAACAAAAACTATTGAGCAAAAATTAGAGAAGTGGCAATTGATGGAAAACAAAGAGGGGGCATTCCCTCATGATCTTAATCAAGTTTTTGAAGATCTATTTGAGTGGTTGCTAACCCAACCACAACTTTATAAAAATGAAAAAGATATTGAACATCTCTTTATTGAGGGCAATATTCCATGGCCCCAGCAGTGCATACTCGTAAGTGCAGTCACCATGCACTGCATGAATCATTTCAACATAAACACGCTCACTCTCCTCTTTAAACTCATCAAACATCCAAATTTGGAAGTAAAACAAAGAGCCCTAGTAGGCTTGTTTTTAATTCTTTTTAAATACGATGAGCGTTTAAAATATTATCCAAACATTACAAAGCTGCTGACAGAACTGCAATCAAATACACCGACATCTATTCTTCAAGGGGTAATCATTCAAATTATGCGCACGCTGGAAACTGAAGGTTTGGCGAGAAAATTTACCGATGAAATTTTACCCGAAGTAGCACGAATTCACCCAAACCTTAGAGACAGATTGGATTTAGACAACATTTTGGGCGACAACCTAATGGAAGGAAAAAATCCCGATTGGGAAGACATTTTCTCAGATTCGCCAGAACTTTTGGGAAAATTGGAGGAGTTTTCAAAACTTCAAATGGAAGGAGCAGATCTATTTGTATCAACCTTTAGAATGCTTAAGCATTTTCCGTTTTTTAATCAAACCAGCAACTGGTTTTTACCATTTTCTTACCCCAATCCACAAGTAGATGAAATATTAAAAAATGAAACAGGGCCTTTTAAAAATCCAGACATCATTGAAAGCATGGCCTCAGCAGGTCTGTTATGTAATTCGGATAAATACTCTCTGATTCTTAGTATCCCCGTGATGCCACAGGGACAAAAAGAGATGATGGGACAGATGTTTTTGGCTGAAATTGGCGCAGCAAGAGAGGTGGAAAAAAGTGATGAGCTGATTGATCCAGATAAGCAATCTCTTTCTATATCCAATCAATACATACAGGATCTTTACCGATTCTTTAGAGTGCATCCAAGAAAAAGCTCCATGGAAGATCCTTTCTCATGGCAACTGGATTTTCACAACAAAGAATTCATCACACATCTCTTTCCCAACCAAGAACTGTTTCCTGCATTGGGAGATTATCTCTTTAAGAAAGATCGATATGCAGAAGCATTAGAAGTTTTCAATAGCATGAGTAGTTCAAAACCAGAAGAGTTGAATGTTCAGATCATTCAAAAAACAGCCTTCTGTTATCAGCAAGAAAAAAACTATGAAAAAGCACTGGCACATTATTTAAAAGTAGATCTCATTGATAGCAACCAAGTATGGAATTTAAAAAAGATTGCTCTTTGTTATCGCTATCTTAAAGATTCAGAAAAAGCATTGAAGTATTACCAAAAGGCGGAAAAGATTAATCCAAACAATCTTCATACGCAAGTAAGTATTGGACATTGTCTTTTGGAAATGAAAGAGTTTGATGAAGCGCTCAAATATTACTTCAAAGTAGAATATCTTGATCCAAAAAACAAAAAGGTGTGGCGACCCATAGTCTGGTGTGCTTTTACCTTGGGGAAATTTGAGCAGGCCGAAAAATACTGTCTAAAATTAATTAATGATGCACCCACCCAAAATGATTACTTAAATATGGGACACATCACTTGGTCCAAAGGAAATCGGCAAGAAGCTCTTGAATGGTATCAGAAGTGTGTGACGCATTCCAACTATTCCTTAAAAAAGTTTTTAGAAGCTTTTGAGAACGATAAGGAGACACTCATCAAGCATAACATTGATGCCAATGATATACCTATTATGCTGGATCAATTACGATACTATTTAGGAAACCAATAAGGATTTTAATAAAGATGGCAAAGAAGAGAATTGAGACTGAGCTCTATAGCTTTGGGATCTATGAGAACTGGGATAGAGAATCAAAAGAGATTCCAAAATTGAAAAAGATCACTACTGAAATTCCTGTTGAGCCAGGAATTGAATTTGGTTATGTACTGAAAATTCAGAAAGCAAAAGGGAAAAAGATAACTTTCATAATGCATCATCCACCTTTTCTTGATGAAAGTGGTGAAGTTGCCCCTTCATTTGAAGGAGAAGAGTACATCAATAGTAATGATTGGACTTTCTTTTTAGGAGATTCTGTGTGGCCACCTTATGAAAACAAAGCAGGTGAATGGGAGCTAATCACACTAATAGATGGAAAGGTAATCGCCTCAAAAAAATTTAATCTTATTTGGGAGAATATTAAAGACTAGGAGAGTGTGATACTAAATAGGAATGTGCCAAAAGCGATCAAAACCAATACAATAACCACCTCAATGACAGAGTAAATAAAGATTTTTCTCTTTAGACGCGCAATTGTCTCTGTCTCATTTTCTCTCGACCTCAAAATATTGATTTTCACTTTCTTTCTTTTTTTAGATGACAAAACTGTAAAGTTTAAACTTTCATTTATACTTAATGATTTAATTAGCTCATATTAATTGAATACAAATAAAATCATTATTAATTTCACTTACAAGATAGATAGAAATGGTTTAGAGTTATTTAACTGTTTTTGCAGGTTCTTTTCACAAATACAGTAACTAAATGGAATGATTCTATAAAATATTGCTCAATCCTACCATATTAAATGTGTTTTCATCAAGAAAAACAAGCTGGCCTGCAATGCAAGTCAGCTTGAAATATAATTTTTATGCTTTGATAACAAGCTATACATTAAATCTAAAGTGCATAATATCAGCATCTTTCACCACATACTCTTTACCTTCCACACTCATTTTACCAGCTTCTTTACAAGCTTGCTCTGAACCGTACTTAATAAAATCTTCATATTTAATTACTTCCGCACGAATAAAACCTTTCTCAAAATCAGTATGGATAACCGCTGCTGCCTGTGGCGCGAGTGCCCCCCGAGGGAAAGTCCAGGCACGAACTTCTTTAACCCCTGCCGTAAAATAAGTTTGCAAATCCAACAGATCATATGCTGAGCGAATGAGTTTCACTACACCCGACTCTTCTAAACCTATATCTTCCAAAAACATTTGCCGCTCCTCAAAAGTCTCTAACTCAGCAATGTCTGACTCCGTTTGCGCAGCAATAACCAACACATTGGCATCTTCATCTTTAACAGCCTCTTTTACCGCCTCAACAAATTTGTTCCCAGAAACCACGGAAGCTTCATCCACATTACAGACGTACATAACTGGCTTATTGGTCAACAAGTAGAGCGAATCAGCCACCTGCTTTTCAGGCAAGGTGAGTTCAACTGTTCTTGCCGATCGACCCTCTGACAATGCATCTCTAAATTTCACCAATACATCGTAGAGCCGTTTTGTCTCAGGATCTTTAGAGGTTCTGGCAATCTTTTCCACCTTTGGCAATCTGGCTTCTACAGTCTCTAAATCTTTCAACTGTAACTCTATATCGATCACCTCTTTATCGCGCACTGGATTTATTGATCCATCTACGTGCGTAACATTCTCATCTTCAAAACAACGTAACACATGAATAATTGCATCGGTTTCGCGGATGTTGGCTAAGAACTTATTACCCAACCCCTCGCCTTTACTAGCTCCTTTTACCAACCCAGCTATATCAACAATCTCGACCGTTGTAGGTTGCACTCTCTGAGGCTTAACCAAACGTTCCAACTGCACCAAACGATCGTCAGGTACAGTAATCACCCCCACGTTGGGTTCAATGGTGCAAAAAGGGAAGTTGGCCGATTGTGCTTTTGCATTCGACAAACTATTAAACAGAGTTGATTTGCCCACATTTGGCAATCCTACAATACCACACTTCATTCTATATTGATTAATTGATTGATAAGAAACTTAAAATTGGGCAACCCCAATCTTCATCTGTTTTTTCAGGGTGCAAAAGTACATCTTTTTATCATGTTATAATAAGAAACAAAGATCAAAACTTATCTATTCAACTATTTTTTAGCATTTCGTGATGAATAAAAAAGTTTAAAAATAAATACCACCTCTCTATTCTCAATACATAATCAAAGCCCCTCAAAAAGAACACTTCCCTATTTTATAAAAAAACAAGATCTCTTTTTGTATCTTGACACCCATAAAAATTTCTTAATAATGCATCCAACCGATCAAGAAATACTCGTTTTGATTCAAATACCAGAGGAGCGAGAGGCGGGCTTCGATTTGCTGGTGAAAAAATATAAACAAAGATTGTATTGGCATCTCCGAAAAATGGTCGTTGTACACGAAGATGCTGACGATCTGCTTCAAAACACATTTATAAAAGTCTGGCATAATCTTGCTACTTTTAGGGGGGATGCTTCAATCTACACTTGGCTTTATAGAATTGCCACCAATGAAGCCCTCAATTTTTTGAATAAAAGAAGAGACGAACTGCTCAATGCTTTTGAAGATATGGAGATCATAATGGCTTCACAACTTGATCAAGATCCTCTTTTTTCAGGTGATGAAATTCAAAAAAGACTTCAAAAAAGCATTCTTACATTGCCCGACAAACAACGGTTAGTCTTTAATATGAAATATTTTGACAATATGAAATATGAAGAGATGTCTGAAATTCTCAACACCTCGGTGGGTGCATTAAAAGCCTCCTATTTTCATGCAGTGAAAAAAATTAGAGCTCTGATAGAAAATGAGCTTTTCTAATATTATCTAAATGAATTTAAACCATTTAGAACAAACCCTATCTAACCAATAACAAACCCAAAATAAGTGAAATAAGAGATGATAGAAAAAGAAGACATATCGAAACAAGAAAGTCAATTCAAAGTGCCAGACGGATATTTTGAAGAGTTCGACCAACGATTGAAAAACAGAATCAATCCTGTAGAAGAACGACCAACGGTATCTAAGCTTACCATGATAAAACCATGGATAGGACTGGCAGCTGCCTTTCTCATATTGACCATGATTTACAATCTTATTCCAAGTCATATCTTCAACTCTTCACTCAACAAGTCTTCTAATTTATATGAATCAGAAGAAGTTGAAGTCTGGACGGACGAGTCGTTTGGCATACATGAATTGATAGATTACCTCACCATTAAAAACATAGCGACGGAGAGTGTAGATATCTATCCTGACAGTGTTTTATTTAGTGATTTAACACACGAAGACTATATCTTCTTAAGCCACACTGAGTATTAAACTTTAATTCAAAGAACTATGAAAAACTTTCTATTAGCATTATCCGCATTTCTCTTCATATCACTTTTAACCACTGTTTCAGCACAGAATCAAATGTCCAAGGATGAACGAATGGATCGTATAAAAGCACAAAAAGTTGCATTCTTTACTGAGAAGATGGAACTCTCCAGCAGTACCTCTCAAAACTTTTGGCCTGTGTACAATGAATATTTCAACAAGAAAGATAGCATTTACCATTTAAGTAGAGATCTAAGAACCAAGCTGCAAGAGCAAGCATCTTCTTTAACCAACAAGCAAAAGGAGGAAACTCTGGATTTGTTGATTAAGCTAAAGTCAGAGAGTTCAAACCTTGAAATGAAGTACCATCAAAAATTTAAAAGCATCCTAACTATTAATCAGGTAATCCTCTTATATCAAGCTGAACACGAATTTAAAATGCGTCTATTCAAACAACTGAAAGAGATGAAAGAATAAAGAGACTATAAACAGTTTTTTATAACTTTAACCATCTCGTCAATGGGTAAGGATTGTTGATCGCCCTTCATCATGTTTTTCAGCGTAACCGTTCCATTTTGCAACTCTTCTTGTCCAATTATTGCCACAAATTTAACGGCTTTTTTATCGGCATAACTCATCTGTTTTCTCATTTTCGCTGTTTCAGGGAAAAGCTCAGTTCTAATTCCAGCCAACCGTAGCTTGTTTGCCAACTTTAATGATAAGAGAGCTTCTTCATTCCCGAAATTAACGAACAAAACTTGCGTGGTTGATGTCACATCATCAGGGTAAAGCTCTAAGTGGTTCATCACATCAAAAATACGATCTGCACCAAATGAAATCCCCACGCCTGACACTCCTTTCATACCAAAAACGCCCGTAAGGTCATCATACCTACCCCCACCAGTGATGCTGCCAATGGAAACATCCAGTGCTTTCACCTCAAATATGGCGCCTGTATAGTAGTTCAACCCACGTGCTAAAGTCAAATCCAACTCTACTTGAGTGATTAAATTTAAACCACTGACCATATTTAAGACATAAGATAACTCTTCAATTCCTTTCATTCCCATTTCTGACTCTTTCAATATTTCTGAAAGAGCAGCGAGTTTTTCCTGATTGTTGCCAGCCAAAGCAAGGATGGGCTGTAAATTTAAAATTGCATTCTCGCTCAATCCCTTTTGCGAAAGCTCTTCATTTACCTTCTCCACTCCTATTTTTTCAAGTTTGTCGATGGCTACAGTGATATCTACCATGCGCTCCGCCTCACCAATAATTTCAGCAATACCTGCCAATACTTTCCTATTATTCAGTTTTATGACCACACGGATATTGAGCTTTTGGAAAACCTCATCTACAATCTGAATGAGCTCCACTTCATTGAAGAGTCCATCGCTACCCACCACATCCACATCACATTGAAAAAACTCACGATAACGACCTTTTTGAGGACGATCGGCTCGCCAAACAGGCTGAATCTGATATCTCTTAAATGGAAAGGTGATTTCATTTTGATGTTGAACCACAAAACGTGCAAAAGGAACGGTCAAGTCATAACGAAGTCCTTTATCGCTAATTTGGGAAGTAAGGTTGTTAGAATCTTTTTCTGAAAGAAGTTCTTCATCAGCTTTAGAAAGATAGTCGCCCGAATTAAGGATTTTGAAAAGGAGCTTGTCTCCTTCTTCTCCATATTTACCCAAAAGAGTGTCTAAATTCTCCATTGCAGGCGTTTCAATAGGCATATAGCCATACATTTGAAAAACACCTTTAATGGTATCAAATATGTAATTACGACGCACCATTTCAATGGGCAAAAAATCTCGTGTTCCTTTTGGGATGGATGGTTTCTGAGCCATTCTTATTCTATTTTAAAATCAAAGATCGAAAATCAATGAAAATTATGGTTATTTTTTGAAAGCACAAAGTTAACTATTTTCAAGAAAGAAACTGCTTCAATACGATCTCGCCTAAAATTCATCAAATCATTATCTCTCATTTACGAACCTAAAAAAACACAAACTGCCTATAGATTTTATACATTGCACAAAAAGTTAAATCGAAAAACAGAATTAGACATGTTAATTGTATTGGGTTTAATGCTAAGCGGCGTATTAGTAGGTTACTTTCTTCGTGGTAAAAAGGTTGCTCGCCGGACAGGGAAAGCAGTCTCTTTAGCCATTTTTGTTTTGCTCTTTTTATTGGGTGTTAGCGTTGGAGTAAATCCACAAATTATGGATAATTTAACAACATTAGGCATTGAAGCCATAATAATTACAATAGGAGCACTTTCAGGAAGCCTGTTATCTGCTTGGGCCATTTATAAGTTTTTATTTACAGCAAAAAAAACAGAAAACACAATTTGAAACTAACTCTACTATGAAGGGTAGTATTATTATAATTTCGCTTTTTGTCTTAGGAGTGTTATTAGGCCGATTCGACCTACTACCAGCAACTTTACAAAATAATGACTTCACTATTTATGCATTGTATGTGCTTATGTTTCTAGTAGGCATTAGCATTGGCTCCGACGAAAAAACTATTCGTGCCATACGTAATCAGAATCTCAAAATTTTCTTAATCCCACTTGGGACGATTGTAGGCACACTTTTAGGCGTTTATCTAATAAGTCTCTTACTAAAAAGCAGATCTGCAACAGATTGCTTGGCAATAGGATCGGGGTTTGGATACTACTCTTTATCAAGCCTCTTTATTACCGAATATAAAGGTGCTGAAATGGGCGTAATAGCATTAATATCTAATATTATCCGAGAGCTTTTTACATTGCTGTTTGCCCCTATACTGGTCATGTGGTTTGGAAAATTAGCCCCCATTTCTGCAGGTGGTGCAACTACTGCGGATACAACACTCCCTATTATTACCAAGTTTTCGGGAAAAGAGTTTGTTGTCATTGCAATTACTCATGGGATATTAGTTGATTTCACAGTCCCATTCTTGGTCGTATTCTTTTGTAGAATATAGTGGTTTAAGTTGATAATTGATTCCTGCTCTACGATTTAAATAAATCCATTACAACAATCTAAACCCCAATCCAAACTCTATCCAATCAGCCTTAAATCCAGCTTGCGTTTTTAACCCCACCTGCGCAAACAAACGATTCATAAACTGATATTTCAATGCTGGTCTAAAAAAGTAGTTTCCTTTATACTCTCTTCCTTTTTCGTGTAAATAAGTCCCCCCTTGAAGTCGGAGTGCCAATTTCCAAAACATAAGATCATATCCTCCGTGAACACCCATAAAAAGATGATTCTCATTGGGGAAATAGGTAATCAAACTTGCGTCATAAAAACCATCAAGTCCAAAAGCAAATCCACTCTTTTCATTTAAGATGTATTGATACTCCACCATCACAGTGGCTGTCCCGAACTGTTTGTTAGTTCCGCTATCTTCATCATTTTGCACCCAGCCACTTGCTCCATAAATAGAGATGCCTGACTTGTTAATGGGTTCTGCGCGCCTATTAGGAGCGGTTTGAGGACGGACATTTAAAATTTGTTGCGGAAATTCTGAGTTGTCAATCTTGTTTTGTTGCCTATTAAAATGGTACCTGAAACCAAGATTAAGCCCCACCATATTTAAACCTGCATTGGGCTTAAACATCCGCCCATTACTAAAATGGGTTATGTCAAAACCGTAAATCAGATCCATCTCACGATTCAAACGATAATTTGCACCAAGATTTAAATTAAAATAGACATTAAATCGAGAGCCAATCGCATCATTGGTCACATTGATCTCCTGATCATAAGGTTTTAGATCATAACTTAATCCAAACGCAGGTTCAAGCACCAACTGATGTCTATGCAGTTTTGAAAGCGGAAATGAAATAAAGCCATATAGAGCACCTGGAGTACCGAGCAAATCAGGATTACCAATAAAACCACTATACCATCCAAAACCATAAGCTGGGTATCCAAATATGCTTTGCCAACCACTGGGATTATTGCTTTGCCAGCCATATCGTACTTCAGCAGCACCATAGCCATTCTCTAAAGCTTCTTTCAATTTATCTCCAGTATATATATGTGAGCCAGAATGCCCTTTTATCTCAAAAAACTTAAAGTCTCTTGTAGATTCAACATATTGGGCATTTACAATCGCGTTACTCAACAGAATCAATCCTATCCATCCAAACAAAAACCATCTCATCTACAGTTAATTTTATATAAAACCCAATCTAAAGTTTCAACTACTCATTACTAAATCCTTTTTCAATCAAAACACTTCTTATTTAAAGATCAAAACAATTAGCTTTCGCTTACTGCCTGCAATCCAACTACTGAAATAACTAATGTTGAAAGAAAAAACATTCGCCAAAATGTTACAGGCTCTTTAAAGAGTAAGATTCCTGCAATCACTGTTCCTAATGCACCTATTGCACCCCAAACAGCATAAGCTGTACCCACAGGGATCGCTCGAACACCCCCCATGGCTCTATAAAGCAAGAACATACTAATGGAGACAGATATTGCAAATGCACCCAACCACATCCAAGATTCTCTCCCAGTTGTCTGCTGCGCCTTACCCATACATATGGCAAAACCAGTTTCAAATAAACCCCCAACAATTAACATTATCCAATTAATACTCATCCTTTGAAATATTTATAGTGTGAAAAACTAAACATCGCATTAACTATCTACTTCCTATTTTAGCAAACTCTGCTACCCATAAAAAATAAGATCATTCCACTAAAACTTTATAACCAAACATCAATGAGTTAATATAATCCAAAAATTCTATCTTTCACCTTTGGAAAATAGAAAGTTATTCATTTACAGAATAACCCGATCACTATAAATTCTCCCCCCTTCTCAACAAAGCTGTTTTTACAAAAGAATAATATTAATAATAAAATTGTAGGCATATATAAAAAAAGATCATTAAAAGAGATTATTAAGTGCATCTTCGAAACAGATAAAATAAGTAATTTAGTCCACAAATAATTAACACAAAACTATCATGGATACGGCCAATGTAATTATCTCTGCTATGAAGAAAGCTGCCAAACCTTTAAAATCTGGAGAGATTTCAGAATTAACTGGTTTGGACAAAAAGGTGGTTGACAAAGGGATGAAACAACTTCAAAAAGAAGAGTTAATTATTTCCCCCAAACGGTGTTTCTGGGAGCCGAAATAAAATACAGAAGAGAATATCTTATATCTTACAACAAACTACAAATGATATAATATATCTTCTACAACGTTATACTTTACAATAAAAATGGCTAAAAATGTTTATAATTGCTAAAAATTAGTAATTTCGCTTCAACAGTTCCTTAATCAAAAAGTGAAAACTCTGAAAAAATCTATGAACGACCCTAAGATACTGATCGCAGACGACATGGACTATTTGGTGGAATATATTATTTCTCACCTAAGTACAATGTGGGAAAACGCTACGTATATCAGAGCCAACAACGGATATGAAGTATTCACTTTATCGATGCGCGAGAAGCCCGATCTGATTCTTCTAGATTGGGAAATGCCAGAGTTCTCTGGAATGGATGCGCTGATTACGCTCAAATCAAACAATACCACTCGTGATATCCCAGTGATCATGATTTCGGGTTTTACTAAATCTGATCATGTTCGTAAAGCACTGGATGCGGGTGCTATAGATTATCTTCGAAAGCCTATTGAGCCTGTAGAGCTATTGGCACGAGTGCGTACTGCACTTACTTTAGCCAATACCCTAAAAGCGCTAAAATTACAAACCGCGCAACTAGAAGAAGAACAGTTTAAAATGGATAAACTTCTTCAAGGATTGTTGCCTGCAGAAATCATCAGAACCATCAAAGCATCTGGAGACATTGCTCCCCAAAGATTTAGAAATGTAACGGTAATTATGTCCGATTTGGTGGACTTTACAGTAAAATCACAAAAAATGTCGCCCAAAAGGCTTCTGGATGAACTACAAACCATATTTACAGCTTTTGATAAAATAACGGAGAAATATAAATGCACGCGTATAAAAACCATTGGTGATGCGTATCTTGCAGTTACTGGAATGTGGAATAATAAAACCAATCACGCATTAATAGCTGCAAAGATGGCAGAACGCATGCGACAATTTATTGTTGAACACAACAAGAAAAACAATATTGACTGGGAAATTAGAATAGGCCTCAACTCAGGTGATATAACTGCAGGTATCATAAGCGAAAAGAATTTATCCTTCGATATTTTTGGTGATACAGTAAATACGGCAGCACGTATGCAATCGTATTCTAATCCTATGCAGATAAATATCTCGCAATCCACTTATGAGTTAATCAAAGAGTATTATCATGTAATCAAAAGAGTTCCTCGAAAAGTAAAAGGGAAAGGGGCTCTAAACATGTATTACCTACATAAACCAGATCAATCCAGAAGCAATAAGATTAAAACGCCTATTGAATCAGACAATCCCCAAAATTAGTTGTTGATAAAAAACAATATGGAAATAACATGACCAAGTATTGCTTAAATCTACCAGGCAACCTTCTAAAGAACTAATTCTACAACCTTACACCAGCCTTCTATACCTAATACGCTTAGGTTCAACATTACCCAATCTCTTTTTCTTATTTTCTTCATAGTCGGAATATCCTCCTTCGAAGAAATAAACGGTTGAATCGCCTTCAAAAGCTAAGATGTGCGTAGCAATACGATCTAAAAACCATCTATCGTGGGTAATCACCACTGCACATCCTGCAAATCCGTCTAACCCCTCTTCTAAGGCACGTAAGGTATTCACATCGATATCGTTGGTGGGTTCATCCAGCAACAGCACATTGGCTTCCTCTTTTAAGGTCATAGCCAGATGCAGACGATTGCGCTCCCCACCAGAGAGTGCTCCACACTTTTTCTCTTGATCGGCTCCTGAAAAATTAAACCTCGATAAAAAAGCACGACTGTTAATCTCACGCCCCCCTAATTTTATGATATCTTCGCCCCCAGAGAGAACTTCATAAACAGATTTATTAAGATCTATACCAGCATGAGATTGATCTACATATCCAATTTTGACTGTTGACCCAACTTCAAAAGTCCCTTTATCAATAGTTTCTTGTCCCATAATCATTCTGAACAGAGTGGTTTTTCCAGCTCCGTTGGGGCCAATCACACCTACAATTCCGTTGGGAGGTAAAGAAAATTCTAAATTATCAAACAATAGGCGATCTCCGTAAGCTTTTGAAACTCCTTTAGCTTCAATTACTTTATCCCCCAATCTGGGACCATTGGGAATAAAAATTTCCAATCTATCTTCGCGTTGTTTCACATCCTCTTTTAGCAAATTTTCGTAAGCAGCCAAACGTGCTTTGGATTTAGCTTGTCGTGCTTTTGGAGACATACGAACCCACTCCAACTCTCTTTCAAGCGTTAAGCGACGTTTAGAAGCTTGTTTCTCTTCTTGCTTTAAACGGGTTGATTTTTGTTCCAACCAAGAAGAGTAATTGCCTTTCCATGGAATACCCTCACCTCTGTCTAATTCAAGAATCCACCCCGCCACATTATCCAAGAAATAGCGGTCGTGCGTAATGGCAATAACAGTACCTTTATACTGCTGGAGATGCATCTCCAACCACTGAACCGACTCTGCATCCAAATGGTTGGTAGGCTCATCTAGCAAAAGAATATCTGGTTCTTGAAGCAATAGCCTACACAATGCCACTCGACGACGCTCACCTCCAGAAAGTTCAGCTACTTTCTGATCTTCGGGGGGACACCTTAAAGCATCCATTGCACGCTCCAACTTACTATCTAAATTCCAAGCATCATACTGATCAATTTTCTCTTGCAGTTTGGCCTGCTTATCCATCAACTCTTCCATCTTATCAGGATTCTCCAACACATCTGGATCACCAAACTTCTCATTCACCGCTTCATATTCTTTCAAAACATCCACTACTTCTTGAACGCCCTCTTGCACTATTTCAAGAACTGTTTTTGTTTCGTCGAGCTGAGGATTTTGCTCAAGATGACCAACAGAATAACCTGGAGAAAAAACCACATTGCCTTGATAATTCTTTTCTATCCCTGCAATAATTTTAAGCAATGTGGATTTTCCCGATCCATTTAAACCAATAATTCCAATCTTTGCTCCATAAAAGAAGGAGAGATAGATATTATTTAAAACTTTCTTTTGAGGTGGATATACCTTGCTAACACCCACCATGCTGAAAATTATTTTTTTATCGTCTGACATATATTGTTACTTTTAAATTTTCTGAAATCTAAACCAAGCTTAATGGCTTTTCTAAAAACGCAAAGGTATGAAAAAGCCCGATAAACAAAAAGATACGAATTAGACAATGCTGATTCGTATCTCTTTATTCAAGCTTATTTTTAACTCCTACTTTTTATAAAATCACTTTAACTTCTTTAGATCTTTAAGTTGAAATGCATCATCAGATGCATGTTTTATCATATTGTAATTAAAATAATAGAGTTCAGAGTCTGCAGCTCCCACCAAAAGCTTATACACTCTGGCTCTAATTCGTGTTCCCTCAGGTCCTACTTTGTGTAAAAACACAACTTTAGGATCGCGACGACTAATTGCATCTGCCACATCTTGACGGGTCACAATTTTAAACTCATAAGGATAAATAGCTGAGATAATTTTCTCGGTATTGATGTCTTTGGATAAATCTTCTTTGGTTAAATACAAAATCTTATCTGCTAGTGCTCCTTTTTCTTTATTATAGTTTTTTAATCCCATTTCACCAATTAGCTTCTCATTTTTCAACACATTGGTCACATGATTCTGAATAAAAAGAACAAACGCTTCTAACTTATAGTAGTAACTTTCACCTTCTACTTGCAGATAAGATAAAGGCAAAGAGCAAAGATCAGGCATGGTTTTAACCTCTGCATTAGATTCCCCCATCAAAAGACTTAAAAACCGATAACGAGCCTTGGTTTTATCCTTATGAAAGGTAACAGTAGAGGTTAATAAAAACGACAGCTCAGGATTGTGTTTTAATCTTTCAAACTCCTTAGAACTGATCACTTCAAAAGGGGTAATAGTCCATGACCGCTTTACTACCTCTTCAATAACCGTATTAAATTCACTCAGAACAGCTCCATCCATAACAATCATCGTTTTGGATTTCATAAAATTATGATAATCTTCTATAACAGGAATGTGCTTCTGCGCTGTAGAATTTAAAAAAAGAACCAAAGAAAAAAATGAAACTATAAATGCTCTCATAAAATAAGTCTTTTAAATAATTTATATCTTAATACTGCATTCTCCCCAGTAGGGTTTCAAAATATTAGTAAAGAAGAGTTTAATGTTGGCATTAAAATACGAGGCGTAAGCTTAATAATCATAGAAACTCAAAAAGTTACCATGAGTGATTATTTCTACCTGTAATTAATACTATTTACTTACATTTTTTAACTATTTTGCACAATTATCCATATAAAAATTAAAGTCGATGCCAATTAGAATATTGAATAAATTTATCAACCTGTTTATATCAGGACAGGATGACAAGGCGGATATGGACACACGAGTTAAGTCATTGCTTTTAAATCTTTCGTGTATTACATTTATTGTGATTGTACTGATAGAAGCATTTATATCTTTAATTGTGGATAAGGTTGAGTTGGCTGTCCCATTCTTAACTTTAAGTGTGCTACTAATTTTTTCCTACTTTTATTTAAGATCTTACACCACTATTTTCCATCAAAAACTTCTATTATCTATACTCCTAATTACATTAGTTGTATTAAGTATAACGGGTGGCTACTTAGGGATAGGTGGCGTTTGGAGCGTATTCTTCCCTTTTTATGCAACAGCACTCAGAGGAAGAAGAGGTGGAGCCATCTGGTCTGCAGCTTTACTGGTAACCACCCTTTCTCTTTTTCTCATTTTACAAAACACATCTCTTTATTATCAGCATTATTCTCTTTCCAATATTGTGTTCTTTTCCTCCTTGTTTGTTGTAGCTTTTATAACAGCTTTTGCCTTTCAATTTATACGCTCTGAAGTGCTACTAGAAAAGGACCGAATTATTCTTGACTCGCAAAATCAGAACAACGCTTTAGAAGATATGCTTACGAGGCTCTCTCATCAAATACGAACCCCCTTGAGTAATATTACTGGGATTATTGATATTATGGGAACTACTGAGCTAAGTAATGAGCAAAAAGAGTTTACGAACATGCTTAAAAAATCATCGGCCAACCTAACCGAAGTCGTTAATGATTTGGTGATGGCTACAAAGACTGAGATTATTCAAAATTCTCTCACAGCAACTACTTTTAACTTATATAACACTATTAATAGTGTCTTTTTATTGCTGTTGTCTGAAAATAAAAAACTCAAATATAGCATTTCACTTGCACCAGATATCCCCTATCAAATAACTGGAAATAGTATAAAAATAAAGCAAATATTACTTAATCTTATTAATAGCATTAACACACACAGCAATAGTACACACAATCACTTCATATTGGAAGTCAGCAGAGCCAACAGTATGTTGGGGAAAGTCATTCTGAATTTCAAACTCATCAGCAACTTTATTTTTCCAGATTTAAAAGATCAACATTCAGACAATTTTTTCAACCATCAAGATCTGGTTAAATTAAACACTGGAAAGATTATCAACTTCCTGAAGTTAGGATTAACCCAAAAAATGATTGAAGTTGAAGGGCACAACTTGTGTATTACGCCCACTCAAAAACAAACTATTTTTGAATTCAAAGCTCCTTTTATTGCTGCTCATCAGCAAATGGAAAACCAACAAATCTCAACAAATAAATTTCAAAACAAATTAGTGAGGAAAGTGAGCAAAGAGATAAAAGATGCCCATGTTTTAATTGTAGAAGATAACATCAGCAATCAACAGATTTTAAATCTTTACATTAGAAATCATGTAAAAAAAATAGAAGTGGCCAACAATGGAAAAGAGGCATTGGGGAAGATGGCCTTAGCCAAGTTTGATTTAGTGTTGATGGATGTTCAAATGCCAGTAATGGATGGATTTAAAGCTACACAAAAAATTAGAGCACTGGAACAAAACTCAGACACTCGCATTCCTATCATAGCAGTAACTGCCAACGCCTTTCCTGAAGATAAAGAACGATGCATAAGTGCAGGGATGGATGACTATATTAGCAAACCATTTGACCCTGAAGAACTAATTAAAAAAATAAAAGCCCTTTTACAAAATGATGATTAATTTAAAGGTTTAAAACCCATGATAAGGATGTCATCTACTTGCTCCTCGGAGCCTTTCCACTCTTCAAAGCTACTATGGATCAGCTCTTTTTGTTTGTTAATATCCAGATGATGCAAGTTTAATAAAAGGTGTCTAAAACGTCGGTACATATATTTCTTGGAATCAGGACCGCCAAACTGATCTGCAAACCCATCAGTGAAAAGATATACCATATCGTCCTTTTCCAAATGAATAGAGTGTGAAGTGAATTTTGGAAAACTGCCCTTTTCCCTTCTACCAATCACTGCTCGATCACCTTTAAAGATCTGCATTTCATTATCTCTAATAAGATACAAGTCATGATTTGCACCGGCAAAATACAGCTCTTTCTTCTTACTATTTATAATACATAAAGAAATATCCATTGCATCTTTAATAATCTCCTCATCACTTGAAGATGAAGCAGGATCGTTGTGAAGGGTCATCTCAAGCTCTCGACTCATCACCTCCAAAATCCTATCGGGAGAGGTCTCCCCTGCTCCAACGATGGCACTCTTTAAAAGATCAATCCCAATAATGGACATAAAAGCCCCCGGAACTCCATGGCCTGTACAATCTGCCACAGCCACAAAAGTGTTATGATTGCGACGATACATCCAATAAAAATCTCCACTTACCAGATCTTTAGGACGAAAATAAACAAACAATTTGGAGAAGAATCCTCTCATAGTTTCTAACGAAGGCATCATTGCAGTTTGAATGCGCAATGCATAATTAATACTATCGGTAATGTTGCGATGCGTTTTCGTCAAAACTATTTGCTGCTCTTCCAACTTAATTTTATCATTGTTTTTTTCTGTTAAAATACGGTTGGCTCTACGGTAATGGCGCACCCGATAATTGACAAACAACTGTATGGTAAAAACCAAGATAAATGCATAGAAAAGATAAGCAAACTTACTAAGCCATAATGGAGAACGTATGTTAACGGGGATTTCCAAAATATAGTCATTCCAAACAAAATCATTATTTGAGGCTCTAACTTTCAAGAGATATCGCCCTGGAGACAAAGTTGCAAAGGAGTAAACATTTTCTGAAGAGGGCGCTCTCCATGTTTCATCATATCCTTCCAAATAAATTTGAAAATGATTCCGGTTGGGTTGATTGTAATCCAACGCTGCCAAAGAGACACGAAGCATCATTCCAGGTCGATACTTCATTTGGAGCGATTCAATAAGCCCATCTCCTAACTCATGACACACTCCTTTATAACAAAGAGTTGCAGATACCACAACAATGGGCGGTAAATGAGGATTATATTGAATTGAATCTGGCTGAATCCAGCTTAACCCACTTACACTGCCAAAAAAAATCTCTCCAGAAGGAGACAGAGCTATACTCCCAGGGTTAAACATTTGATTGGGCAAACCATCATAAGCTTCAAATCTTCGTATCCCGCCATCTGCCATCAACATTGAGACCGCTTTACTTGAACTAGCCCATATCCTATTACTATTATCTACAAGAACAGAAGTAATCATCTCGTAGTCCATACCTGGGACTATTGAAATCATTGCACTATCACCGATGGTTCTAACCATTTTCAGCAATCCTAAATTGGTTCCTAACCATAAAGTATTGTCTCGATCACTAGTCATGGAGATTACTTGATTTTTTAAAGAGTAATACCTATCCGTATGCTTGATTTCACGTATCATTGAAGTTGTTGAATCATAATAACAAACCCCAGATGCTGTTCCAATCAAAAGCGTTCCATTACTATCAAGACGAAGCGTATGGATATTATCCGAGTTGAGTTCATGACCCTCCTCATTTTGATAAAAAGATGTAATCTCATTTTTATCTATTCGGTAAAGACCATTCTTAGTTCCAACCCAAAAAAGATTACTACGATCCTTAATGAAAGCTGTAACAACAGCAGCACTAAATCGCTGCTTCAACTCTTTACTCCAACTACTCTCAAAAGAGACCAATTGGTTTTTTGCACGATTCAAAACAAATAGTCCATTGTTTGTTCCCATCCAGACCTGCTCATCCTCCCCTTGAAAGATAGAATGAATGGAATTACTTTCTCTCCAATTTTGACTTTTAGGTCCTACAAAAATCTTTTCTTTCTTTCGATAATTAAATACAGTAAACCCATCATTGTGAGTTCCCAGCCAAACAATGCTATCATTTTCAACAAAAATTGATTGAACATTATATCCAATTGCTCCTTTATCAAAAAGATTGGTGCCATTATAAAAATTGAATTTCTCCTGCTGTGCAGGCAATTTCAGCAAACCATTAAACTTAGTTCCAATCCATAAGATCCCTGACCTATCTTGCAGCAGAGATGTGATCACAGAGCCATCATCCAATTCTTTAACCCTCTGAAAGGATTCACTAACCAAATCATAAAGAAAAATCTGTTTCTCAGCCGCTATCCAAATCTTATTTCCACTATTAGGTGCGAAAACAAATTGACTATAATTATTTTTAGGAATTTCAAAGCTATCTATTTGAATGTATTCACCATTCGGAAACCATCTCAATAATCCCAAGTTGGTTCCTACAAAGAAACATTTGCTGGAAGCAGGAGTTATGCTATTTATTATTAATGCATAAGGCTCTTTACTTTCTGAGATTATTTCAATATTGGTGAATTTTTCCTGTGGAATATTGAATCTTTTCAGGCCTTCTTTGGTACCTATAAGTAAGGTAGAATCATTCTCTTCGACTAAAGAGTAATTTGCAAATCTGTTAATATCTGCAAAAGGGATGCTATAGTTTATGAAACTGTTACTCTCGGCATTAAATCTTGAGAGGTGAAGATCGGTAAGAACCCAAACTTCACCATTTGTGGCAAGATAAATTTTGTGGATACTAGATTCTGGTATTGAAGTATCATTCTTCTCTTCATGCTGGAATTTTGCAAATTTTCCTGTTGCCCAATTAAAAAGAGTTATCCCTCTATCTCTCAACCCAATCCATATATTTCCATTCCCATCTTCAGCCATTGTAGTTATCCGATTCCCACCAATGCAATTAGTTTTATCATGTTGAAAACGAAAAACTTCAAAATTATATCCATCGTAACGGTTTAAGCCATCTTCAGTACCTATCCAAATAAAGCCTTTGGAATCTTGAAAAACTACATTCACAATATTATTAGAAAGTCCATTAGAGATGGTTAACTGCTGTAGCTGCGAATTGGTCTCCTGTGAGAGCCCGTCTAAAAAATTAAGTGGTGCAAGAATAAAGAGTATAAACAGAAAGTGTTTAATCACGATTGAAAATGTTTTGAAGACCAAATGCTACTCAAATACGGACAAATAATAAAGATAAATAAACTTTTATCTAAAACGACAAAGCCCCAGTAAATTAATACCTGAGGCTTCATACTTTTGATATTTTAAAATGAAAAGGAGTGATACACCTTCAAATTGTGTGGTTATCCTTTAAAATTAAATTTTTCCATATACCACTCCAAAGGATGCGAGGTGGGTCTTTCAAGTCCCATACCATACATGCGATCCCAAACCAGAGAAGAAAGTACTCCTAAAGACCTAGACACGCCGAACAAAACGGTGTAAATTGGATTCTCTTTGATTCCATAGCTTGCCAACAGACTTCCCGAAATAGCATCCACATTGGGCCATGGGTTTTTAACCTTTCCAGTGGCTAAAAGTACATCAGGAACAACTTCATAAATTTTACTTACCAACTGGATAAGTGGAAGATCTGGAATATATTTCTTCGCAAAATCCAACTGAACAGTAAAGCGTGGATCTGTTTTACGCAAAACAGCATGCCCATAACCTGGAATTACTCGCCCTTGTTCTATGGTGTTAATGGCATACTCTTTAATTTGTTCTTTGGTTGGAGTTTCTGTACCTAATTCCTTTAGCATATGTTCCAACCAAACCATTACTTCCTGATTAGCCATTCCATGCAATGGGCCAGCCAAACCATTCATTCCTGCTGAAAAACTATAATATGGATTTGAAAGTGCAGTGCCAACCAAATGAGTTGCATGAGCAGATACATTTCCTCCTTCATGGTCAGCATGTATAACCATATACATTCGCATGAGGCGTTTTACTTCTTCATTGTCATGCCCCATCATATGTGCTAGGTTTCCTGCCCAGTCCAAAGAGGGATCCATCGGGATGTGATCTTCATTATGAAATACTCGGCGATATATATATGCAGCAATAATAGGTAATCTGCTTATTAAATCCATAACACCCTCATACATAGAATCCCAATAAAATTTCTTGTCCATTCCATCCATGTAAGCTTTTCTGAAATGAGACTCGGTGCTCATTGCTAATATGGCCGTATTGAACTGAATCATAGGATGGGAACTCTTAGGCAAAGCATCAATTACATCAAATGCATGTTGAGGAATTCCTTGTGCGCGTCGTGCCCACTCTTTGGAAAGAAAATCAACTTGTTCTCTAGTCGGAAGTTCTCCAATAAGCATTAAATAGAACAAACCTTCAGGTAAAGGCTCACCATCTTCTTTTAATTTAGGAAGTTTCTCGCCCAACTCAGGAATAGAATAGCCTCTAAAACGAATACCTTCATTGGCATCTAACTTAGAAGTGTCGGTTAGCAGAGCAACCATCCCTTTCATACCCGTAATGACTTGCTCAAGCTTTACTTCTTGAATAACTTCATTACCATGTTTTTCTACTAATTTCTTTAAGAGCTCGGCACGTGGATAGCCCACTTCTTCAAGTCTCTTTTTAACTGGATCCATAATTATATTTTTTATTATTTATACAAATTTGAAAATTCAAATCTAAGGATGGGGGTACATTTTAAACAGTAGAGCAGGTTTTTTGTTCTTACATCTACGCATAAATTCTGTTTGTTTTAACCGAAACAAAAAATGAATATCCAAAACCTAGCGCAACTATAGACTTAAATGTAGTAAAATTAAAGAAGCAATCTATAAATATTGTAACAAATATCTGGTTATACAATAATAATTAGATCTTAACAATCAAGGTTTTATCTCTATCTTCATTCAAACAAAAAAGGCAACTCTTTTCAGAATTGCCCTTTTATATTTCAGCTTTAAGAACTTATTTCTTAACCGCTTTTTTATAACCATAAACGGCTGTGTCACCTAATTCTTCTTCAATTCGAAGTAATTGATTGTACTTAGCCATACGATCTGAACGACTCATAGATCCAGTCTTAATTTGGCCACTATTGGTTGCAACAGCTATATCGGCAATGGTTGAATCTTCTGTTTCACCTGAACGATGTGAAGTAACGGAAGTATAACCCGCACGGTGAGCCATTTCGATAGCATCCAAAGTTTCGGTTAAAGTACCAATTTGGTTTACTTTAATAAGAATAGAGTTGGCTGCATCTAATTCAATACCTTTCTTCAAATAATCAACGTTAGTAACGAACAAATCGTCACCTACCAATTGACATCTGTCACCTATAGCTTTGTTTAGCATCACCCAGCCATCCCAATCTTCTTCATGGAAACCATCTTCGATACTATCGATAGGGAATTTATCCACAAGTTCAGTCAGATAAGCCACTTGTTCTGCTCTCGTTCTTTTTGCACCATTGGCACCTTCAAACAAAGAGTAGTCATAAATTTCATTCTTAAAGAACTCAGAAGCTGCACAATCAAGCGCAATTGAGATTTCACCACCATCTTCTAATCTGCCAGGCTTATAACCCGCATTTTTAATAGCAGTAATGATACTATTCAAAGCATCTTCTGTGCCATCCAAAGCAGGTGCAAAACCCCCTTCGTCACCAACAGCAGTACTTAGGTTACGTCCGTGAAGAACTGCTTTTAAGCTATGGAATACTTCTGCACCCATACGAATTGACTCACTAAAGGTTTTAGCACCAATAGGACGAATCATAAACTCTTGAAAAGCAATAGGGGCATCAGAGTGAGAACCGCCATTTATGATGTTCATCATGGGAACTGGAAGTGTCTTAGCGTTAGAACCACCAATATAACGATACAGAGGCAAACCAGAATATTCGGCTGCTGCTTTTGCAACTGCTAATGAAACACCCAGCATAGCGTTAGCACCCAACTTACTCTTAGTTTTTGTACCATCCATTGCGATCATGATCTTATCGATCTTTACTTGATCGGTTGAATGCATCCCAATTAAAGCAGGGGCAATCACTTTGTTTACATTCTCAACAGCTTTTAAAACACCTTTACCAAGGTATCTTTTCTTATCGCCATCGCGAAGTTCTAGCGCTTCATTCTCGCCGGTAGATGCACCAGAAGGAACGGCGGCACGACCAATGATGCCACTTTCTAATTCAACATCAACTTCAATAGTTGGATTTCCTCGTGAATCAATAATCTCACGACCGTGAATATTTGCAATTAATCCCATAGTTTAGTTATTTATATTAAATAAACATTAATTTAAGTATCATGAAAAAGGGATAAAGACATAACGACTTTACCCCTTTTTCAGTAGTATATTAGATGAAGCAAGAAATGTTATATCGCTTCATATAATTATTCTTCAGATTTTTCTGACTCAGTAGCTTCTTCCGAAGTTCTTGTTTCAGTTGCAACTGGAGCAGCAGTATCAGAAGGCTTCCTTCTTGAACGACTTCTTCGAGTGGTTTTCTTGGCTTCCCCTGCACCTGCAGAACTTGCGGCCAACATGTTCTCATTATAATCTACCAATTCGATGTAACACATTTCAGCAGCATCACCAAAACGATGACCTAATTTAAGAATACGTGTATAACCGCCTGGACGGTCGCCTATTTTCTGAGCTACTTCTCGAAAGAGTTCAGAAACAGCTTCCTTGTTTTGCAAGTGGCTAAAAACAACTCTTCTTGAGTGAGTAGAATCATCTTTAGAGCGATTAATTAAAGGCTCTACATAAACTCTAAGAGCCTTTGCTTTGGCAACTGTCGTCTTGATTCTTTTATGTAATATGAGAGAACTTGACATGTTAGAAAGCATTGCTTTCCTATGTGCACTGGTTCTGCTCAAACTGTTTGTTTTATTTCTGTGTCTCATCGTTTATTACTCCTTGTCTAATTTATACTTCGAGATATCCATAGCGAAGTTTAGATTAAGATTGTTTAAAACATCATCTAACTCAGCCAAAGACTTCTTACCAAAGTTTCTAAACTTCAATAAATCAGTGCGGTTATATTGAACCAGATCGCCTAAGGACTCGACATCTGCAGCTTTCAAGCAATTAAGAGCTCTTACAGACAGATCCAAATCGACCAACTTAGTTTTCAATAACTGACGCATATGCAATACCTCTTCATCAAACTCTTCATGTCCTGAGCTGTCTTCTGAATCGAGAGTTATCTTTTCATCAGAGAATAACATAAAGTGATAAATGAGAATTTTAGCTGCCTCTTTTAGTGCATCTTTCGGATGAATAGAACCATCGGTGCTAATATCAAAAATAAGCTTTTCGTAGTCGGTCTTTTGCTCAACCCTAAAGTTCTCAACTTCATACTTTACATTACGAATAGGGGTAAAAATAGAATCGATAGCAATGGTGCCAAACTCTTGATCTACAGATCGATTCTCTTCCGCTGGAATATACCCACGCCCTTTAATAATGGAAATTGTCATTTGAAGTTCCACTTCTGGATTCATACGAGCCAACACCAATTCTGGATTCAACACTTTAAAACCAGATAGTTTAGTGTTAAGGTCGCCAGCAGTTAAAGCCTCTTTCCCGCTAACTGTAATAGTAATCTTTTCCTCGTCGGTATCCTCAACTATTTGTTTTAAACGAACTTGTTTTAAATTTAAAACAATTTCTGTTACATCGTCTATAACGCCTGGAATTGTTGAGAATTCGTGATCTACACCTTCAATTTTAACAGTTGCAATTGCATACCCTTCCAATGAAGAGAGCAAGATTCTTCTTAAGGCATTTCCTACTGTAATACCATATCCTGGCTCAAGAGGACGAAATTCGAAACGACCAAATTTGTCATCAGCATCAAGCATGATAACTTTATCAGGTTTTTGGAACGCTAATATTGCCATAAGAATAAATTATTTAGAGTACA
>CAZJDS010000004.1:0-27920 GCA_964544795.1 uncultured Alkaliflexus sp.
TCCGCCTCATGAGTCTCTTCTGAGAGCTGAATAATTTCCTTGGCTTTTTCTACCTCTCCTTTTGAGGGAGTATAACTTTCTTTTACCAATTCTATCTCTTTGGGCGACATCACCAACATTCCTTCAAACCCTAACTCTTTCGCCTGTTTTAGATGACGTTTCAACCCTTCTACATCGCCAATATTTACATACGGCGTATCAATAGGAACAATCCCTGCGGCACGTGCTGCCATGCTGATCATGTGACGAGGAGCTAAGATAGATCTGCCTTCCACACCATGTTCCCCTTCGACATCTGCTAAAAAATCCTCGCTACCAAAAAGCAATGCTACTACGCGCTGAGATGATTTGGCAATGGAATATGCATTTAAAACCGCCTCGGGCGTCTCCAACAGTGCAATAATCTTAAAATGACCTGGAGTGATACCTAAATTCTTCTCTTTTAACGTCAACTGTGCATCAAAAACTTCCATATCTCTCGCACTACAAGCTTTGGGATAAACAAAGCCATACAAACGTTCATCAGCCACAGTGTCTAAATCCCGTAGCGTATCTCCTGTCTCCATAGGATTTATACGAACAAACACGGGTCGACGATCCATCATCTCAGAATTGAGTACTTTGGTGACAGTATCACGCGCTTCCCTTTTCTTGGAAGGGGGAACGGCGTCTTCCAAATCAAGTACAATTACATCGGCATCTGAACTAAAGGCTCTCTCCAAATAATGCCAATTGTGTGCAGCTGTAAAAAGTAGCGTACGAGCGACAAATTTTCCTTGAAATAAGTTAGACCTCATGTTTCTATTTTTTAGGGATAAGCACCTCTCTTACAAAGGAGAGGACAGGCAAATTGTTTTGATTGATAGCTATAGTTCTAACTTTTACAACTCCCCGATCTGGTTTTGATTTTGATTCACGAACAGAAAGAACTTCCGTTTGTGCATAAAGGGTGTCACCAATATGAACAGGGTTAAGATGCAGAATTTCCGAATAGTTGAGATTGGCAATAGCTCTTCCACTGATGTCGCGCACCGTAAGCCCTACAGCAAGTGAAAACACCAAAGTACCTACAACTAAAATTTTTCCGTGTTGAGAAGATTGAGCAAAATTCTGATCCAAATGAATTGGATGGTGATTCATGGTCAATAAAGAGAAAATATTATTGTCAGACTCTGTAATAGTCTTTCCAGGCCAATGTTTGATTATACTATTGGGTTGAAAATCTTCCAAAAATCTTCCAAATTCACTTGTGATTGTTTCCATTCTGCTGTTTTGTTAAATCAATAGAGAGATAAATATAAGAAGTATCTGATGAATCTACAGAAAACAAAACTGGTTTTTGAATATTTTGTACTAGACTTGCGCGAATTGAGAGTAAACTATTTGATCAAAAGTAGCAAGGCTGATACAGCAATAACAACTACAACGAAATAGCGAAATGCTTTTTCCGGAATATAGCCCACGATCTTTTTACCGGCCACAGCTCCTAAAAAGACGGCAGGAATCATTACCACGTTCATTTGTAAAGAGTAAATAGTCACAGACTTCCATATGAAAAAGTGAAGTGGAAGTTTAATAATATTTAAAGTGAGAAAAAAGACGGCTCCAGTTCCAATAAAGTTTACTTTTGGCAGACGCATAGAAAGTAAATAGAGGTCGAAAATAGGTCCAGCAGCATTACCAATCATAGTAGCAAATCCTCCACTGAGGCCTGTGAGGCCCGAAATAGATCTGGATTTGGAGAAATCAACCTTCTTTCCTAAAATATCAAACAGTATAATGATGGCCAAACAAATAAATACAATAATGGCAATAATATCCCGAAAGGTTTTGTCATTAACCATTTGTCCAACCAAAAGAGCTACAAAAATTCCCACCAAAGCCGAAGGAAGCAGCCTTCTGATCTGTTGCCATTTAGCACTTCGATGGTAATAACGAAGTGCAAATATGTCCCCAAAAATTAAAAATGGAAGCAGAATCCCTGCCGAGACCATCCCGCCATAAAAATAAGCCAGTATGGGGATGGTAACCATTCCCACCCCTTTAAGTCCGCTTTTTGACAATCCGTTGATAAAAGCACATCCCAAGGTAATGAACCAAATACCCCAGGAAACTTCTAAAGGATTTAAAATAGATTGAAACATAACACAAAGGAACTGAATAATTGGGGGTTCTACTTAAAAGTGAGAGCTAAAAATATTAAACAACAGGTTGTTCCTCGTTGGAAATTAATTCACGAATAACCTTTGATGCAGCCAGTATGCCAAATAATGAAGGCATATAACTAATGGTTCCTACTGTAGTCTTTTTATTTTGCTCATCATCCACAAAGATTACATTTTCAGGAGATGTGGGTTCAGGGCTAAACACAACATCAAATCCGTCTTTAATTTGAAATTTAGAGAGCCGTTTACGCACCATCTTGGCCAATTTGCAATGGTAGGATTTAGAAATATCGCAAATTTGAACTTTAGAAGGATCCAGCTTCCCTCCTGCACCCATACTTGACACCAACGGAAACTGCTTCTTTAAACAGTTCACAATGAAATAGATCTTCGGAGACAAAGAATCTATGGCATCTATAACATAGTCGAAGTGAGTTTCAAAAAGAGTAGGAATATTTCCATCTTTTAAAAACTCATTCTTTACATTTACTTTTAGTAGTGGGTTGATATCAAGAACTCTTAGTTTCATCACCTCTACCTTCGATTCACCTTCGGTGCTATTCAATGCAATCAACTGCCGATTTCGATTGGAAGGTTTCACCACATCGGCATCCACCATGGTAATCTCTCCAACGCCTGCACGAACAAGCATCTCAATGGCATAAGCCCCAACGCCACCAACACCCGCCACAAGTACATGGGATTTTTGCAGTTTTTCCAATTGCTTTTTACCCAATAATAATTCTGTTCTGCTTTGCCACTCCATGACTTTCTCTAAATTTATTACACATCTCTCGGTTCGAGTGATTGTAGATTTAAAGCTGCAAATTTGCGATTACTATCTGTTTGTTGCAATGATTTTCGATTTTAGTTTTATAGGGTCAACACACTATATTTTAATAATCATCACAATAGGTTGCAAATGACTCTATAAAAAGGTTGAACCGACTTCGGGTTCGTGTTTCGGAGTATTTGATACCATAGGTTTCAACCATGGTTATTCAAGTTTTACCACTTTGTGGTAATGTGATGCAACCACAAAAAACGTGACCACAAAACGACAGAGAGGACGCTCCTAGCGGAGCTTCGTTTGCCACTCTAACTCATGTGCTACAAACAGGACACTCCTAACGGAGTTAAAATCATGACGTAGTTATACATATTTGCACTCCGTAGGAGTAGCGTTGTTTGTAGTAAACCTATGCACACAATCTTCAAGCGCCGTAGGTGCGGCCTGTAAAATGGTCAATTGTGAATGATCTATACAACAATCACTGCAATCACAAAATTGTTACCACAAAACGACAGACAGGACGCTCCTAACGGAGTTAAAATGCGTGACGCAATATTGCACGGCATGAATACCGTGCCTTGTGATAAAAAGTTTTTATTTAGAAAACCCCAAATTATCCCTGTGATTTACCCCAGGGATACTTTGATTGCTTTTCCATAGGGCTTTAGCCCAACTTAAAATTATTGAGAAGTTTATGATTGAGTATACAACTACCTACCTCTATAAAACTTAAATTAAAGCGTGATATAAATAGGTTTAAGATATTTAATAATAAGGTAATAGACACATGTTTTTGGGTGATGTTTTGAGCGTATCTTTAAAAACTCTGGATAATTGTGTGGTTTTCGTCGGATTTAATCAAACATTTTATTAAAGTCTTTTGTGAAATAACCCTTTATAGACTCATTTACTCCAATTGGTTCGTTGTAAAAAAACAAGTTAATTTTAACTTCTTTGTTGTCATATTTTACAGTGTGCCCATTAAATAGTGTCGGCAAAAACCAAATGTGCAAATAGATTCTATAAAAAGCCACAAAGCCTTGTAGGGGTGTGGTTTTTGTAAAAAAGAACAATCCCAATAAGCGTAAAGATCCCGAATGTATGACATTTAAATAGATCCATAAAACACCGCTCCTATCTATGGAGCTATCAACAAACATATGGATATTCTGCTACAAAAATAACGCACCGCTGGTGTTAAAAAATGTTGCTTATGAATTCTACAATATTGTATATCCGATTTGCACCTTGTGTTTACAGATCTCTATGTGTCGCTCTCGCAAAATTATCCAAAACCACTTTTTTCAACTCTGTTATATTAAGCTGTAGTATATCTGCAGCAGCTTCATACACCTCTTGAATAGAGTTGAGTGCTTCGTCTGTTTCCAGTAGAAAAAGTTCTTTGGGAATAGATTGTAAACTTTGTGCGGCTTTACTCCTTTTGTTGAGTATCCCGACACCAAAACTGAGTATAAATCCTGCTTCCGTCAGTTGCTTGGCGAGCTGAGATGAGCCTACAAATCCGTGAACAATCCATTTTTGTAGAGGAGTATGCTCCTTATGAAGCTGTATCAATTCGTTGAAACAACGAACACAATGAATTAAAAGTGGCTTTCTCCATTTTTCAGAAGCATGAATGTGTTGCTTAAAAATCTCTATTTGATTGTTTAATTCTGCGCCTTTTAGTTTGTCTAATCCTGTTTCACCTATATAGACCCAGCTTTCACTATTAATCACCTCATCAGGTAATTTGAGCTTTTGCTGCTCCTTTGTGTCCCATGGATGGATGCCATATCCAAACAAGTCATAAGACAAGGGCAAGGAACACCCTTGTCTTATGTTGATGATATCTATGCTCTCTTTATCGTTTGACAGTTGGTGTGTATGAAAATCTAAAAACTGCATTTTTCTATATTTATTTCAATGCGCAAAGGTAATTAGAGGTATGACTAAAAACTAAACGTTCGCACTCCCTTTTTGCAAATTTAACTCACCTAATCTTTTTTCACCTCAACCCAATGTCCTGGTTGAAGAGCGCGCACGCTGTAATCATACATCGCCTGACAAGAGACCGCTGGAAGATAAAACCGGCCTGCATACGAGGCGTGGAGTACCACGACCAAACGTTTAGTTTCACCTGGCAGAAGATCGAAATAAGAATAGGTACGGTCATCTCTGATATCTTGGTAATCTGCGATATCAATTATATACTGCATACCTCCTTCCTCCATTCTTGGATTTCGAATTTCCCATCCCGATGGAAAAATTTGGGTAAGCGCCAGATTGTTAATTTTCGCTCCTCCTTTATTTCCCACAGTCACGGTTGCCTTAAAGTCAGTGCCCTGTGTCAAAGCTGCTGGATCAATAGGATCCCCTTTTAAATTTGCATAATCTACTTTCATTGTAATACCTTGGGCGACTTGATCTGTTTGACGATCGGTTATAGGTTGCCCCGTCATAATGAGGTTGACGAACAACTCGCCATTGGAAAGATTTTCTATATTCACTGTACCATTTTCAGAGAGTTTATTTTCAAGATTCTCTCTATAAATTGGTTTAGTAAAACGAATAGTTTGGCCGCCTGTTTTTGGCAAACTATATTGGACTTCTGCTTTAGTTGTTATAGTGTTACTATTTGATATATATTTACTTAATGCCACAAGTGAGTAAGCAGTCGTTTGTGTACTCATCCACTCGTTATTCTCTATTGAAGCGGAAAGCTCACGAGCCAATCGAGCTGCTCTCTCCTTCTCTTTCATCAAAATTAAAGTTTCCAAAATCATAGCCATATCTCTCTCTTTGCTACCATAATTGTAAAAATAGGTGTTGCTGGTTGTTGCAGTCTCCGATAGCGATTGGGTCAACTCCTGAGAGATTTCATTCATACCTGCTATAGCATAGGCTGCTGCTAATCTCCACCTACTTTGCCATGACAAATTGGGCTGTTGACGTAATCTGTTCATTCCAGAAAGATGTGTTTCTCCGGCCAATGATAAAGTGAATAAACGATAGGCTTGCATGAAATCATGTCCAGCATAACGACCCGACTTGTCTGGAATCCATGATGATGCCATACTTTTTTGATATTTGATCCACTGCCTTTTTACCGAAGGGTTGATTGTATATCCTTTTAGTTCTGCTTCTAGCATAAAGTGCCCCGCATAGGATGTGCTCCATTCATCGGGCGTTGGTCCTCCAGGCCAGTATGCAAAGCCACCTGCTGTCGTTTGGTAATTATGCAGTTTTCCCAATACCTCTTGAACATTATGTGTGGTTTGAGAAATTTCTTCAGGCGTAAGCTCTGATAAATCTTTAAGATAGAGCTGAGGAAATGCCTTAGAAGTGATCTGTTCCACACATCCATGTGGGTAATTCAACAAAAATGCTAAACGAGATCCAAAATTAATATTCCCAAGCACACTGAATTCTAAAATACTTTGGGTGTTAAACTCCGAACTGGGAAGTGAATATTTCAATGCAGCTTCTTCTCCTGCTTCGATGAGAACGCTCTCCACTGTTGTTACAACAGGATGAGGGTTTCGGATGGGAAGATGGATGATCTGCTTTCCAACTTCTTTTCCTGATGTCGCCCGGACCTCAATGGTAGAGCTGCCGATTGCTTCATTGGCTTTTAACTCAAAAAAAAGTGTTTTTTCATTCTCATTGATAAAACCAATATTTTCTTCTTTAGAACCTATGATATATAGATTCTTATCCGTCATTATTTCTACTTTTACTTTATCAATGTTTTTCTCTGTTGAGAAGATAGTTACGGGCAGAGAGACTGTTTCATTAGGCCCCAAAACTCTGGGGAGTGCCGCCCACACCATCAAAGGTTGTTTGATGGTTATAGCTTTTTCAGCAGAACCACTGGCAGTTCCGTTGGTGGCGACTACCATGGCTCTTACCGAACCTGTGTAATTGGGAAGTTCTATCGTATGTCTGTTTTTTCCACCCTTTTTCAATTCAAAGGGACCAAAGAATCGAACCATAGGCTCAAAGCGTTGTTGACTTTTTTTTGCGTTTGGATTGTACAATTCCATATCGCCACCAATAGTGAACATTCGTTCTATCCGACCGCCATAAGCACCCAAAACATAATCATAAATGTCCCAGGTATTAATTCCTAAAGCTTCTCGCGCATTAAAATAGTCCCAGGGACTGGGCGTTTTGAAACGTGTTATATCCAATAAACCTTCATCTACGATAGCTAAAGTATAACTCATCGGCAGTTTGTTGCTCTCTTCAATCGTGATATCCACTTTTTGCAATGGTCGCCACTCCTTGTCAGCAACAATAGTCGGTTGCAATACACTTTTGGGCGAGAAAACCGTTATGGGTGTAATTCCATAAAGACGGATGGGAAGATCATTTTTATTTTGAGCGTAAGGTTGTAAAAGTGTGATATTAATGTAAATATTAGGACTCATCTCATCTGTTGCATCAAATACAAATTGAGTTTTTTCTATATTGGTTTTTATCCACCACGATTGAATAACTTCAGTTCCGTTTTCTAAGCTGATGAGCGCTCTGCTGTTTTCTGCAGAGGGGAAAGTTACTGTCACTTTTTCCCCAATTTCATATTTCTCTTTATCAGTAGTAAGAACCAACATAGTAGCTGCATCAGATTCCTTCTCCTTCTGTCTCCATCCAGGCCAATCTACAAGAACGGTTGTAGTTGCAGCATGACCACTTTTCTTATCTTCTACACGTATCAAATAGCGTCCCCAATCGGGATGATTAATCTGAAATGGAATTACTGCTTTGCCGTTGGACGTTTTCAGCTGACCCGTTTTAATTATGTTGGCCGAACGTGAACTAACATAGTTGGCCAGATTCTCTTCACTACGATCCCACCACCACCTCCAATTTATTTTATAGATAGTATATTGAAGGTTCGATCTATTGATAAGTTCTCCTTGATCTGTTAAAGAAACCACTTCAATTTGATGCTCGGTATCGGTAAGCAAATATTCATTTTTCCCTCTTTGAGGTGCACGCACACCCACATAACTTTCATAAGGTGAATAGAGAACTTTGTCGTTGGTAATACTAAAAGATCCCCCCTCTTCAAATACTCGATTCGTAAAATTGAGATTTATAAAACCTGGCGCTTTTTGATTGAAATCAGGCTTTAACATAAAGGTTGCTTTTCCTGCTTCATTCAACAAACCATCAAACACCACTTGCTGTGCAGATTCAAATTCTCGGGTTTCATCATCAAAACTGAAATTGGGAAATTTTTGAAAATGAGTAGTTACAGGTTGCAGACTCATCTCAACTTGTGCTCTCAATCCTGAGGCTGAAGCTCCGTGCAGCCATTCAGAAAAGAGCTTAATAGAATGTTGAGAGCTGGAATAAATCATCGAAGGCAAATCCAATTCTATCCGCAGTCGGTTGGGTTTTATGGATTCGATGCGCAGATTCTTCTCAAAAAATATGTTGCCAACACTCACACGCATTTGCCACCTGCCCGTTGGAGCATCCTCTTCCGTTGCTGTTCTAAAAACATACAATCTGTTGTTTGGATGATGAGCCACTTTTCGTTGCACCAACTGACCACGAGGATTGATGAGTTCAAAAGTAACAGGATGGTTGGCAGGTAGAGTATTCAACTTATCTTCGAGCATGAAAGAGACAAAAATGGAGTCTCCAGGTCGCCAAACTCCTCGATCGCCATAAATAAAGCCTTTAACACCTTTTTGAACGGTTTGACCAGACACATCGAATTTGCTAAGCGAAAGAGATTGCCCATCGTCCACTCTTACATATCCCTTCTGCTTATCTTTTTTTACAATCATCAAGAAGGGTTGGCCGGACGCTTTTACGGTACATTTCCCTTCTGAATCGGTAACTCCAGCCGCAATGATCTGCATCTGAAAATTTAAAATCTCTACTTCTGCGCCCACTGCAGGTTGTGCGGTTTGCAGATGAGTAACAAAGGCTGAAACTTCATTGTTACTGCCTGATTTGGCAATGATTCCTAAATTGGAAGCCAGTATGTTTTTGCTCACGTAACGCGAACGTTGATAGTAAGCATCTGAACAAGGATTGTCTCTCTCTTCCCAATTCCAATAGCTATAATCGTAAGGTGCATCGCTATAATAACTTTCAGGATCGTCCCAAAAGTCCCCGTCATCAGGGATTGTAAAATCATTTCTATCAGATATATTACTATTGTCATCACAAGCATATATTGAAGAACCTCGTTCAAAACCCAATTCAATTCTATAAATGGAACCAGGGTCGGGTTCTATCATTTTACTTAGATCTATGGCAAAGGTGTTCCATTTGTTCAGATTCAACGTAGCATCTTCATTTAAGGGAAGTAGCTCCTGATGAACCAATCGACCCGCTCTTTTCAACTGTGCGCTTTCGCCTATTGTGTTGATCTGTAAAAAGTGAGGAATGTTATTTTCATATATTTTCACAATACGAACCACTACAGATTTGAGTGAGACAGCTTTGAAATGAAGGATGGGATGATCCGAGGAGGGTAAAATATTTCCTTTGCCTACAAACTCTACAGCAGGTTTTAAGCTGCTAAACACAATTTGTATTCGATAAGTGCCTTGTTTCAGGCCAACACCTTGACTGTTTCGAATACCTGAAAAAAGAGTGAGTTCTAAAGCTCCTTCAAAGGTTTTGGTTGGATGGATTTCCAGAATATTCTCTTGTTGCGTATAATGGAAACCAGAATTGTTGGAGATTTGTATGAGACCCTCTAAGTTCTGACTCTTCTCCAAAGGATCACTGAATACAATACGTACCATTTGAGAAGGCTGCTGTATGGTTTCTACAGATTGAACGCTAAATTCGTTCAGGGGAGGTAACTCAATTTTTTCCTGGCCATTTCCAGCTGCTCCGATAGGCGACCCATCATGGAGGATGAGTAGCTCTTGGGTTTCTTCTTTTCGGGGGAGATAAGAGAGTTCAAATAAGTGGGTTTTTTCGTTGGGGTGCTGCCACTCGAGCGTTTGCTTTTGTTGATTGAGAGTGGCAGAAACTATACTTTCAGCCGCTTGCCAAGTAATAGGATCGGCTACTTCCAATCTCCCTGTTATTTTATAAGCCTTAAAATTTGAGCCTTCGGCTGGTTGAATAGGGTCTATCGAAACTCTGTAGTTTTGTGGTAATGTTGCCACTTCAAAGAAAAAGTCTGTTGCCTCTTTAAAAAGCTTGTTCAACTTAACAGTTACCTTCCACTTTTTATTAGATGGTAATCTATTTGCAGGTGTGAATTTTATAGTTTTATGATCTACCCATCTCCAATCACCTTTTATATTAGGTTCAATGGATAGTAGTGATGATGGAACATTTGTCCCAGCTTTAGAGCTACTTACAGAATCGGAAAATTCTAGGAGTATAAAACTTGTAGTAGGAATAATTCCAGAGGTAAAAGCTGTAATATATTTGCTGTAACCAGAATGAGAAACCTCCTCTGCCTTTTCTATACGATTACAACCTAAAAAGATTATAGACAAGAACAATATCAAATGAATGAATGTTGATGGAAGATTTTTCATTATAGTAATGTTTTAATTAAATCTTTGATTAGAAGTTTCCTTTATAGGCTTACTTAAACTAATTTCTATTGTTATGATTATTTAAGGAACAGGATCATGTCCACTTCCTCCCCAAGGATTACAAGAAGCTATTCGCTTTATCGCAAGCCACAACCCCTTAATCGGACCGTGCTTTTTTAATGCTTGAATAGTATAAACCGAGCATGAAGGAGTATATCGACAAGAAGGGCCAATCCATGGAGAGATAATCCATTGATAGAGCTTGACAGGAATGATTAGTATAAACACAAATAGGTCACCTATATATGTAAAAATCCTTCGCATTTTATAAAATTTCAAATTAAAAGTAATACAAGGTAAGAATTTGATCTTCAATTTGTACAATGCAAAAGAGGAGAAATTAAAACTATAAGAAGTTTAGAGAAAAAATTACGTTACAACCTTTAACTTTCCAATTCCTTTTGTCATTGCCTTCGCAATAACCTCATACGGTAGAATTTCATTGGTTGAATAGATGCAAACAATCAAAAGTGTTTTATCTTCGGCAATCTCTAAAAGAAGAGTTTGTTTGTTTAACCTATAAGCTTCTTTAATTCGTCTTTTGAGGAGGTTGCGATCTACTGCCCGTTTGAATCTCTTTTTGGGTACGGATACTAAAATCTGTACAGACACATCATCCACCCTTTCCACCAAAAGATACTGAACTCGCAAGGGAAAAGCCATAAATGATTTTCCTTTGATGAACAGCTTGTCAATTAGCTTTTTGCGATGCAAACGCTCCCTTTTATTAAAAGTGAAAGATGAGGACATTTTAATTAATGTAGTTAAACATCAAAAGTACAATTTTTTTTATGGTTGAATGTAATTTGGTTTTTTACTTTTAAGATTAGTTTCTATATCAGAACCAAAATGAAAAACGCCCTCAATCAAAAACTGAAGGCGTTTATATATTTGAAGGTAAATATACCTTTTCTATTTTCCATTTTTCTCTTTGATATAGATCTCCAATGCAGCTGTCATAGAAGGAGCTTGTGGCATAGGCGCTTGTATGTCCAATCGCAAACCTGCTTCAGTCACAGCTTTAGCTGTAGCTGGCCCAAAAGAGGCTATTACAATGTTGTTTTGCTGAAAGTCTGGAAAATTCCTAAAAAGAGAAGCAATTCCTGACGGACTAAAAAAGACCAGCATATCATAATCAATCTCTTTTAAATCACTCAAGTCGCTACTAACAGTTCTATAAAGAATGGCTTTTGTAAATTTCGTTTTGGCTTTTGTCAACATATCAGGAATTTCCTGCTTATGAATGTCTGACAGAGGCAAAAGAAATTTTTCGCCTTTATGCTTTTTGAGAACTTCTACTAAATCCGTAAACCGGCCTGTAGAATGAAAAATTTTTCTTTTTCTATAAACGATATATTTCTGAAGATAGAAGGCCGTTGCTTCTGAAATACAAAAATATTTCATTGAATCTGGAATTGCCAGTCTCATCTCCTCCGCAATTCTAAAATAATGATCAATAGCAGTTCTACTGGTAAAAATAACTGCGCCATGATCCAAAATAGAGACTTTTTGCTGACGAAACTCTTTAACATCTATTCCTTCTACTTGAATGAAAGGACGAAAATCAATTTTAACATTATTTTGTTCTGCCAAATCAAAATAGGGAGATTTGGGTGTTGTCGGTTCAGGTTGTGAAACGAGGATCTTTCTAATTTTCAATTTGCTACTTTTTTAGTTCAACATAAATTGAAACTACCAATCAATTACTTGAACAGCACCTTAAATAATAGGGTTAAAGGCACGATTTCTAGCGCGCAAAGATACAAAATAATGTAGTAAAGAGAAAAAAATGAAGTTAAATTATTTTTTATGCCTCTTCCAACTTGCATCAAATAAAGAAAGGAGAAAAGGGCAAAAACTATTTTATATAAAACCGTAATGGTCGTTTCAGTAGAAAATGTGATAAGAAGAATGAATGGCAATATAATTATAGCAAAAATCTTACTGGTGTTTGCAGATTGAATTAAATATCTATTAACTGCTGATGTTGTACCAAAAATAGTTCCAGCAATTTTATAGACAATCAATTTTAACATGAAAATTAGCAGTAGCAAAAAGAAAGCAACTATGATAACTATAGGCCCAGAGAGTCCAAACAGAGGATTTTTTAAAAAAACAGATAGTTGAAAGACAAATAGAGCACTATTAAAATAAAATAAAAACCCCAACAGATAAGAAGGAACTCTATTGGAGATGTTTGTGTTCATCTGCTTATTTTCTTTGAAAGATGGATAAAGAAACGACACAAAAAGATCCTTTAAATATTTATTATATTTTACTTTAACGATACCCACCAAAAATGTGGAAAAGACCAATAATCCAAATAGCCAATCTTGATTAAATACAAGTTCTTTATCCCTTTGTAAATTTAGATTATATAGATGTTCTTGTCGAGTTTCCGTTGAGGTAGTATTTTGATTAGATATAGATTTGGATATATTGTTTTCAACACTTTTTTGAGCTGAGTCGGTTGATAAATATAAAGGGTCAATACGTGTGTAAGCTGTATCGTTGAATTGAGTGTGAAAATCAAATTTCATCTCCCAGTCCACACCTGCTTCTTTGTTATGGATAAGATTAAATTTAATGGAATCGTTATGATTCAACTCAAAGCGAGGTTTTTGAACAGTTTTTACACTTCTTGTTTGAACAGAAATAGATTTGCTGGTTCGAGGAGAAGCGGGCTCCACTTTTATCAATCTCTGTTGTGGCAAGAGGAGCTCAGGGAGGGTATCACGACTAAAAAGCTCATTGGGTAGCTGTGGTACAGAAATTAGAGAGTCCGTAATTGTAGGTCTGATTTGTGATATAATTTGAGCACTTTTCGCCATTTTTAAAAGTCATTTACTTAGTTTTCTACGCTTTGTCATTTTTGTTTTACTTGTTGCTTCATGCATATTTTCAGGAACAACGACGGAGGCAAAGTTTATAACCTCAGGACCCCAAGGTTTTTGTTGAGCAATAGATGTAAGAACTTGTTGGGGTGAATCCACAATCTCCCACATGTTAAGATGCGTCTTTTGCATAAAGTTTTCAGCAACCATTTTCTCTGACATCTGCTTTATTGGATCATAATAACCATCGGTATTTAAAAGGACGATAGGATGGGGAAACATACCCAACTTTTTGAGAGTAACTACTTCATAAAGCTCTTCCAGTGTACCAGTCCCTCCAGGCAGTGCAATAACTGCATTGGTATTCTCAATTAAAAGAGCTTTACGTTGGTGCATATTCTCTACTTGAATCATCTCTTTAACGCCCATGTGCACCCACTCTACTTCTAGCATAAAAGAAGGGATCACACCTCTAATTTCACCTTTGAGCATCAAAACAGTATCTGCCACTTTACCCATTAATCCTGTTGCGCCTCCGCCATATATAATTCCATAGCCACTGTTAACCAATAGTTTTGTTAGTTCTTCAGCAGCTTCAAAATATTTTGAAGGTATGACTGGACTTGATGCACAATATAGGGTTACTTGTTTTTTCATCATTCTACCTCGTTGATAAAAAGCAACTTATATCATCTTCTATAAAGAATCACTCCAACACCATGCTGCTGCGCCAAAAAGTATAAAATCTTTCAGAAGCGAATGTCCTGCACGTGAAAGCTCCGGAAAACCATAACCTGCCTCCCAAACGATACCTGACGAGATGAATACGAGTACACCAGATAAAAAAATAATCATAGCCATAGCACCTCCCCATGCGGCAATCTTTTTTGATACAGGGTGTAACATAATAAAGAGACCCGCTACAATTTGAACCCAAGCGATCATCTGTGCAAAAGCATATATAGTAATGTATTTTAACAGCCACTTAAACAAAATAGTTTCTGCCATTGCTTGCTCTATGTGGAGTGCTTCAGAATTACGAAACTTCATAATTCCCAACCATATCAACACGATTCCCAATCCATATCTTAATAGAAACTGCCCAATAGCCAAGCTTACTTTTTTTATAATGTGCTTCATACGTCTATATTTTAACTTTTAATGATTCTATGAAACTTAACACCTTCAGCATCCCTATTTTGATTATTTCTGCCAAACTCATTTCTACATGTATGCATACAATCCTTCTTTTAAAAAGAGTGCTGTCCAAAAGGGCTAAGAGCCATTTTTGCCATTTTAAAATGTTGCAAACCAAATGGGATACCAATCACAGTTATGCACAAAACAACTCCCCAAAATAGATGGCTCAGTGCAATCCAAACGCCCGCGACCAGCAACCAGATTATATTTAAGATTACATAAAGACATCCATATGCAGAGGGTTTACTCACTACGGTTCTACCAAAAGGCCACAAAGCCAACACCCCTAATTTTAATGCTTGCACTCCAAAAGGAATACCAATAATAGTAACAAACATGATAAGGGCTGCGGCGAAATATTCCAGCGCTATAGAAAGACCTCCAAACAAAAGCCATATTATATTTCCTAAAAAGCGCATATTACAAAAAATTAGAATAGTCCATTTAAATGTGCATCAATTTTATCATAGACCTGACTTAATGCCGCAGCTTCATTAACAAAGTTGCACTCATCAACATTAATTATGAGCATATTATCTTGCTTATAATTAGCGACCCACTCTTCGTACCTATCGTTGAGACTTTTTAAATAATTTAATCTAATACCAGCTTCGTAGGGTCTTCCGCGCTGTTCAATTTGATGAACCAGCGTGGGAACAGAAGCTCTAAGGTAAATTAACAGATCGGGTGGTTGAATCAGTTGTGTCATGAGTTCAAAGAGAGCGATGTAATTTTTGAAATCTCTTTTACTCATAAGCCCCATATCATATAAGTTGGTAGCAAAAATATAAGCATCCTCATAGATCGTTCGATCTTGTACCACTGTAGTGTTGGAGTTTCGAATTTGCACTATCTGCGAAAATCGACTGTTTAAAAAATAGACCTGAAGATTGAATGCCCATCGCTTCATATCCTCATAGAAATCTACCAAATAGGGGTTTTGATCCACCTCCTCATAATGTGGTTCCCAACCATAATGTTTGGCCAGCAACCCGGCTAAAGATGTTTTCCCAGCACCAATATTTCCAGCGATGGCTATATGCATGATTATTTATTTAATTCAATTAGATCGTCTATAAACTCTCTGTTATTAGCCAATCGGGGTACTTTATTTTGACCTCCCAATTTGTTTTTACCCTTTAGCCAATCGAAAAAGAGCCCTTGTCGTGCTACGCTCAAAGTGGGTAAGGTGAGCGTCATTCCTTTGTATCTTTTAGCTTCGTAGTCACTGTTTATCTCTTGCAGCGTTTTATCCAATATTTCTATAAATTCCTCTTCACTTTGGGGCATTTTTTCAAATTCAATTAACCATTCATGTGCCCCTTTTGCTTCTCCAGTCATAAAAATGGGGGCAGCGGTATATTCTTTGATTATCGCACCAGTTTTTTCACAAGCTTTTTTAAGTGCTCTTTCTGCATTATCGATAATCACCTCTTCACCAAAGGCATTAATGAAATGCTTGACTCTTCCAGAAATGGTTATCTTATAAGGATTTTTGGAAGTGAAGCGAACTGTATCGCCAATCAAATAACGCCAAAGCCCCCCGTTAGTCGTTATAATCATTGCATAATCAGTGTCCAAGTCCACTTCATGCAGAACCAGTGTTTTGGGATTTTCTTTGCCCAGTTGTGACAGAGGCATAAACTCATAGAAAATACCATAATCCAACATCAAAAGCATGCCTGGAGATGAGAAATCGTTTTGGATGGCAAAAAATCCCTCCGAAGCATTATAGGTTTCTAAATAGTTCATCTCTTCCGAGGGGATCAACTCTCTATATTGCTCACGATAGGGAGAGAAATTAACACCTCCGTGAACAAACAGTTCTAAATTTGGCCAAATCTCTAATAAATTATTCTTCCCTGTAGATTTTATAATATTCTTTAACAAAACCAGAAACCATGAAGGAACGCCAGCTAATGCTGTTACATTTTCTTTAACCGTTGTTTCAGAAATTAATTTTAGTTTCTTCTCCCAATCATCCATCAAGGCAATATCTTTATCTGGAGTTCTGAAAAAATTTGTCCAGAAGGGCATATTATCAATCAAAATTGCAGAGAGATCGCCGTAAACTGAGTTGTTGCTAAAATTATTAATCTGCTGACTGCCGCCTAAAATCAACGTTTTTCCAGCAACCATTTTTGTTTCAGGGTAGAGAGTTTGGTATATGATAAAAGTATCACGTCCACCCTGAAAATGGCAATCATTCATAGACTCTTTTGATATAGGAATAAATTTACTTTTAGAAGAGGTCGTACCAGAACTTTTGGCAAACCACTTAATTTCTCCCGGCCACAAAAGATTTTTTTCACCCTGGCGTAACTGAATTACTTGAGGCATCAAGCTTTCATAATCCTGCACAGGAATTCTCTCCTTAAACTCACGAACGCTTTTAATGGAAGAAAAACCATGTTTCTTTCCAATAATTGTACTTTTTGCTTTGTTAAGAAGTGATTTTAATTGCGCCTCTTGAACATCATCTCCATTTTCAGAAAAATGTTTGATATCATTGACACGACTAGAATTGATTAAAGATAAAATTTCGCTGATCACAGGCATATATGGATATGTTATTAAACTGATCAAAGATAAAAAAAAATGGCCTAAGTAGCTTTTATTTGTTTTTAAAAGCAAAGCAAAACGTAAAAGAAGGAACCCTATTTTAAGAGTGATTTGTGATATAATAGTATATTTGTGTAAACATTAAACTATCAATTTTGGGGTTTTCGTGATGAACCTTATAAATCATTTGAGACTAGTTCGTGAACGACTGGACAGTGGTTGCTGAAATCACCCCAAATCATATATTGAGTAAAAACTTACTAATCATTTAATTATACACAGCTATGGCTTGGTTTTTTGAAAATAAAAAAGAGATAAACAGGAAAGAGATAGAAGCTCTTGTACTGAGAAGTGCAGAAGAGTGCTTGGAGAGGATTTGTAAAAATCCAAAAAAAGTATTGCTATTACCTCCTGATATCACAAGAGCTCACAGTGGTTCTGGTTGGATCACAGAGCTATTCTATAACTTCTTTGCTAAAATGGCAGATGTATATTTAATCCCCACTCTGGGTCAACATGTACCTCATACCGAAGAGCAAAATAAATGGATGTTTGGAAATGTTCCTGAAGAGAAAATCCTAAAACATGATTGGATCAAAGACGGCAAATACGTAGGCACCATTCCAGCAGAATATGTAGAGAAGATCACACAAGGAAAGGCTAACTGGGAAATTCCCATTTCAATAAACCGAACCGTTTTGGAAGGTGGATGGGATTTAATAATAAATGTGGGTCATGTTGTTCCGCATGAAGTTCTTGGCTTTGCCAACCACAACAAGAACTATTTCATTGGCTTGGGTGGAAAAGACACTATTTGTGCCTCACATATGGCTGCAGCTTCCTATGGTATTGAGAATAATTTAGGTTCATTGGTAACTCCCTTGCGTCATTGCTACAATAAGGCTGAAGATGAATTTTTAAGTCATTTGCCCGATGTTTACATACAAGTTGTGATGGCGTACAACGATGAGGGAGATCTTATCCATACAGGTTTCTATTGCGGCGATGATCTGGACACCTATCTATTGGCTGCTAAACAATCGAAATCTCAAAATATAAATATTGTTCCTCCATTAAAAAAGGTGGTGGCTGTAATGCAAGGAGATGAGTTTTTCAGTACATGGGTGGCCAATAAGGCTGTTTATCGAACACGTAAAGCTATGGCCGATGGTGGAGAACTTATCATTATTGCACCTGGATTAAAACGATTTGGCGAACAGGATGACGTAGATAAGATTATTCGGAAGTTTGGATATTCAGGTACTGAAAAAATCATGAAATATTGGGAAGAGAATGAAGAGTTGCAGGATCTAACTCATGCTACTGCACACCTAATACATGGCTCATCAGAAGGTCGTTTTAAGATTACCTACGCCCCTGGCCATTTGACAAAAGAAGAGATCGAATCAGTGAATTTTGGTTATCTTGACTATAATGAAGCGATGAAGTTGTATCCCCCAGCCAAGCTTAAAAATGGATTTAACACCCTTGAAAATGGTGAAGAAATTTACTTTATCGATACCCCATCTGCGGGTCTGTGGACAACCAAAGAAAAGCTTAATGAATAGCATTCATTGAGTTTTATTGATAAAAACATATTTAAAACTTTAACAGATTCGTCTGTTAAAGTTTTTTTAAATGTAAAATACTATCATGTTACGAACTGAAGAAAGAATAGCTTTTGAAAATATAGGAGAGGTGCTTTTCAGAAGGAGTAAGCGCTGTAAACGTCTTTCTATACATATAAAGCCAATTAAAGGTGTAGAGGTTATTTTCCCACCCAGCTATCCTATCCGTAAAGCAATCGCTTTTGTTGAGTCCAGAAAAGAGTGGATCCAACAATCTCTGCACAAAATGAAAGCATATGAAAGAGATTACACACTATTTGATGAGAATACCCTATTTAAAACCCGCTCTTTTAGATTAAATATTCAGAAAATAGAACGTGCAGATGTTCGTTTACATTTAGATAAGGGCATTTTAAATGTTTATTATCCTGCGCATATACCAGTACAGACACCTGCCATTCAAGAGGCGATTCGTTTTGGTATTGTGGAAGCTTTGCGAAGAGAAGCCAAAAGATATCTTCCTGATCGTCTAAATTATTTTGCCCATCTACACAACCTCAATTATCAACAGCTCTTCATTAAGAACCTCAAAAGTAGATGGGGAAGTTGTTCAAGTACGAACAATATCAATTTGAATTTACATTTAATGCGCCTTCCCGATCACCTCATCGATTATGTGCTTCTGCATGAACTTTGTCATACGGTGGAAAAAAATCATGCTTCCAGTTTTTGGAGTTTATTGGACAAATTTACCAATGGGCGAGCAAAGTTATTAGCCCAAGAAATGAAGCAATACCGCACCACAATTTATTAGTTTAAGTCCATACGCGTAAGGATAGCGTTTAATTCTTCGGAAGTTAGAGACAATTCACTCTTTATCTTTTTCATCTTGCTATTTAGCCCTTTCAATAATGCTTCGACTATATTAATAGTTTTTCGAATATATAAAATCGATTGTCGTATTTTTTCGTGCTCTGTCCACTCCAATACCAACTGATTGATGAAAGTGCTCATAAATTCTGTCAAAGAATCTAAATGTAGCTGTAAGTCCCTGCTATCGGCATATTGTCTTTGCTCATTTTTAAAAGCACATAAATACATATAAGCATCCACAGTTTTAAGAAAAGCCTGAAAAGCAATCTTTCCTTCATTAGAGCCACTTTCTATTTTGGAAACTGGAATGTCTGATATTGATACAAACGCTTTAATTGCCTCGTTTAATCTCTTTAACGCATTGGCTCCAAAATTGTATATATCCTCAGTTTCTGTCTGGTCTATGGTTAGATCTTCTATAGAAATAATGAAGGGAACAATACTACTTACTTTGGGATCACTGCTCTGATAGAGTTCCTTCTCTAATTTTTCAATGATCTTTTTTTCCTGCGTTTTTAATCCCTTAAACAATCTCTTTTCTTCCCACAGAGAAGCCACCCGTTCTTTTAGATAAGACTCTATCTGAATTGCAGCTATCTGCGTTATTTTAGCTTTTATTAGCTCCTGTTTTCTCTTTTGGGTTCTAATGTTTTTTGAATCTATCCAATCAGAAAATAGATAGGCCAAATCTTCAGGAACATTATCCCTTTTTCCTGATCCCACTTTACCGAGCTTCGTCTCTGCTTTTTTAATAATAGAAGTATGATGCTTTAAAGAATGAGAACATTCATCGTAAAGCCTTTTATGATAAGCTGAAAGTCTAATAGCTTTACGAAGTTCTTTTATTTGATTATGATAATCTTTAAACATCATACATTATAATGCTTTATTAAAAGGAGATTTTTATTTGTTTCAATCAATGTGCTGAACCTGATTCTTGTTGAAGCTTAAAAAACCATGTATAGATACACAAATGTTATGATTATCAGGATTTCTGTAGCTTTTTCAAATTAAATAAAGACTATGATTATCCTTTAGTTACTAATTTTAGAGCAAATAAATTAGAATTTGTTCAATAGTCTTTCGAAATCAAATATAACCAAAATCATACCATTCTGTCATTATATACGTGCTTATTTCTTTAGTATCAGAACCTTTTGTATTTAACAATAAAAATAATAAATTTCAAAGAGATGGGAATGTGATGAATGATAGTACTTGTCAAACCAAAATATTTGGTCATAATTTTGAATCTCTCTTTCAATCCAGGGATAATATTTTTTTTGGTAAGTCCTCCATCTAAAAATCTGGATAGAGTTTGGTGGGTATTTATAATTATTTGTGCCTTCTGTAAGGCAAACAGAACCCAGTCATAATCTGCAGAAAATTTGTATTTTAATTGATAGGGGCGGGTTATTGATTTTTTAACAAGGATGGATTGGTGACTAACCACCATTCCCTTTTTGAAATCTTTCCAAGTGAGTTGTGGAGGTGGAGCCAACCTCCGCCATCCAATTTCATTTCCGCTATCATCCACGATCATCGTATTTCCATAATATACATCAGCAAGTGGAAAATGATTGAAAATATTAGACAAAACTTCTGGGTGAGCGATTTCATCGCCTGAATTGATAAACCAGACATAATCTCCAGTTGCACAGCTCAACCCTTTATTCATTGCATCGTAAAGGCCCTCATCGGGTTCACTGATGACTTTGTCAATGTGCTGTCTGTTTTCTTCTATGATCTTTAAAGTTTCATCTCTGCTTGCGCCATCTATGATGATATATTCAATGTTTGGATAGGTTTGATTGGAGATGCTTTGGAGGGTGCGCAACAAAGTTCTCTCTCCGTTAAATACCACAGTAACGATGGAAACAGTAGGGGTTTTCAAATTTATATTGCGTTCCTTTCTATTTGAGGAGTGACTCATATAATTTCAGATATTGTTGGGCAACAATGGTGGGTTCAAATTTTTCAAGTACTCGTTGGCGACAAGCCTCTCTAAAGTCATTCTTTTCATTGTTGGTCAATATATAATCTATCCCTTGAGCCAATCCTTTAGCGTCTCCCAAAGAAGCCAAATAGCCGCAAGTTCCATGAGCAACCATTTCGGGTACTCCGCCTATTCGGAAAGCAGCTATAGGCGTTCCACAGGCCAAAGATTCCATAACGGTATTAGGCAGATTATCTTCCAAAGATGGCAGAACAAAAAGATCAGCTGCATTGTAAAGATTGACCAATGTGTCGGTTTTTGAAACATAGTGCATCAATGTAGCAGGAAATGGAAGTTGCTCTTCCATATCACTGGGCGTTTTCCCAAAAATCACTAATTCTATTTGATCACGATAACTTTTTTGGGTCAATTCTTTAAGTGCATGAATTAAAAGCTTCATCCCTTTCCTTGGATCTAGTACATTGGCTGCCCCAAATAGAATTATCTTTTTATCCAACGGCAGTCCCAACTTCCGACGAGCATCAATTCTGGAGGCAGGGGCAAACAGGTTAGTGTCGATGGGATTGTGAATTGTCTGAATAGGTATCTCTTTGGCCAAAGAAGAGGAGTTGGCCAATTGTCCCAACCAATTACTACAAGTAACAAATGTCAAGGGAGCATTTTTATACATCTTCATTTTTCTAAAATGCTGTAATGCCGAAAGATCATTGTCGCGTGGCTCCAACAACATAGGACATTGACCACAGGATTGTTTGAAGTTTGTGCATCCGCCTGAGTAGTGACATCCGCCCGTGAAGCTCCACATATCATGAAGTGTCCATACAACAGGCTTCCCCAATTCAAGAATGGCTTTTAGACCCTTGAGAGATAAAAACCCATGATTGAACCAGTGAAGGTGGATTATATCGGCATTCTTTATGGATCGATGGATGCTTAGGTTGAAACCTCTCCTTGCAAGTGAAAAAGCAAACCTTCCTCGCTTGTTCTTTTCATGCGGCAAAAAGGAGAGAATATCGTAAAGAAAATTAAAGGTTAATTTAATTTTGTCTTTTCGGCTGTGTAAAATTGACTCTACCCATGAGTTTTTACTCTTCTTTTCTGCAACCAGCAGAGTGGCATCTACCTCCATCAGCCTAAGTGCTGAAACAATGCGGGATGCAGCTACTGCAGCGCCTCCTGTAAGATCACTTTTATTAATATGTACTACCCGCATCTTTATGAGTTTTTAGCAAAATGAGAGGAACCAAAACCTTCACCTACAGCAAATGTACTAAAATAATATCTTTTCCTTGATTTGTGGGAGATGAGAAGGATAAAGCATATTCTTTTATTCTCCTTTAAAAAACTAATCTTTCCGATGTAATCAAGGTAACTAACTATTGAGTAAAATAGACAACTATTAAATTTACATATATTTGCAACTACGAGCACGCATCACAAAACTATTGAATTTCATATCTTTGTTTCATTTTGATAAAGGAGCACCTAAACCTATTGAGTACCCTCCAAGCACCTCACTATGTTTAACAAACTGAAAAAACTTTTTAAAGAGTCGTTTATCTACAGTACGGGAAGCTTGTTAGTAAAGCTGGGCGGCTTTTTGATTATGCCCTTATACACTGGTTATACCACTGCCGATGAATTTGGTTTAATCATGCTTTTTGAAGTGGTTTTCCAATTTATGCAAGCCATTTCAGGCTGGGGATTAAAAGGAGGGTTTCAACGATGGTATTACGATATGAAGACCGTGAAGGATCAGAAATCTCTGTTTTTCACTTCTTTCTTTGTAACCCTATTTACCACTCTACTGGCTACCATTGCGGTATTTTTGGTGCTTAACATTTTTACTTTTGATATTTTTCAATACAATGTTTCTCCAAAAGTTATTCTTCTTTTTTCATCAGCTGCCTTCTTGAGGATGCTATTAGATATCCCTTTTATTCTGCTTCGATTACAACAGAAAGCGGCCAATCAGACTTTTTATCAGACTTTCAATATCGGCATCACCCTATTAACCACATACATTACCCTCCAGTTTTTAAAATTAGGCTTGGAAGGAGTCTATTGGGGACAGATTGCTGCAAATGGTCTCACATTACTGATCATAGTGCCCGTCATAATTCGAAACAGCTATTTCAAAATTCTTAAAAAAACGATGTTAGAGATGATGCGCTTCGGTGCACCGCTCATTCTCTCTAATGTATTAACTATCGTCCTTTCATTAAGTGACAGATTTATCATTAGCTACTTCAAAACATTGTCTGATGTGGGAAGCTTTTCGATCGCCTTTAAAATTGCAAGTATTCTACAGTTCGTCATTTTAGCTCCATTTTTCACTTCTTATTCATACGATTACTATCGGTACATGAACAACCCAAGCACTGACCGGTATTATATAAAATCTTTCACTTATTTTATCTTTTTGATGTCCATAGCAGGTATCGGTATTGTTCTTTTTTCAAAAGAGGTAATCTTTGTTTTAGCAGCTGGCAACTCCTCCTTTTATGAAGCAACTCCTCTAATACCGATCATGGTACTTGGCATAATATTTTCTGGCATGCGAATGGTTTTCACCCTTCCGCTTCAAAAGGTAAAAAGAACACGTAAAATATCATCGATATTAATATTTACGGGAGTTTTAAATTTTGTTCTCAACCTACTCGTCATCCCCTATTGGGGAAAAATAGGAGCTGCAATCACTACGGTAATTAGCCAACTAATGGGTGCTATTTGGTTTTATCAGGTTATTAAAAAACAAGAGAATGAGACCTATGAATTGGTGAAAATAGGTAAAGCCGTATTTTTAGCTTCTCTACTTATGTATGGATATATATTGTTGCCAGAGATCTCCCTAATTGCTGATTATGCCATTAAAATTATTACCATCCCCCTATTTGTATTATTAATGTATTGGTTTAATTGTTTCGAGTCAATCGAATTGGAAAGAATACTTTACGCTTGGAAAAAATGGAAGGATCCCACGCAATGGTCCGCGAATATTAAAAAGTTAAAGAAGAGAAAATAGATTTCATAAAACAAGTTGATACAATCGATATGAAACCCTTGAGTTCAAACCAACTTAAATACGTGCTTTTTCATTTAAAGCAACATGTGCTAATAGATGAGAGTTGGACATTAACTTATAAGCTCTCTGAAGAACCTTTGCCATTAGATACTAAGGCTAAGATCGTTTTCCCTCTTTCAGTTAATAATATTAATTTAAACAAGAAAGTGGAGTTTATGGGAAAACAAATTCCTATTCTATTTCCTTCATCTAAAGAAAATAAAGTTTATGAATTGGATAGAAATGGAAATCTTTTATTTTATCATGATCTCTTAAAATCAGCATTTTACATACTATCAGGTTATCAAGAAATTCAAGCTATTCAATTGGATGATTTTGGTCGATTTTCTTTTAAAAACTCTATTCAAGAAAAGCTGAATATTGTAGCTCTCCCAATCGTAAATTACTATTTTGAAATGATAATTGAAGGGTTGGAAGCATATTGCAGATTTAACTCTCTAAAATTTAAACGGAAACGATTGTTCGATCAATTTGGCTTTTTTCTTAGTCACGATGTGGACAGAGTGGAATTTTATCATCCTCGTGAAGTCGCATTTAAGATTAAGCAGTTAATAGGATTAGCACCACTCACCTATAGCTATAGACTCACTACATTCCTATTCCTAAAAGGGGTAATTCATTTGTTGTCACCTTTTAAAAGAGAGGATCCGTGGTGGAATTTTGATTGGATCATGCGGATAGAAAAACAGTTAGGTATTCGCTCCACTTTTTTCCTTTTGAAGCAGCAACATAAAAATCGGGATTCACGCTATCAATTCTCTGATAAAAAAATAAAAAAACTTGCACAAACGCTGCTGTCAAATGGTTTTGAAGTGGGGTTGCACGGAAGCTTTGATTCAGCAGACAACCCAACTATGTTAAAACAGCAAGTAGATGAGTTGTCATCAATATTGGGAGATTCGCCCAAAGGGATTCGACAGCATTTTCTTCGCTTCAAACATCCAGTAACATTCAAACATCAAATTGCTGCAGAATTAAAATATGATTGTACTCTTGGCTTTGCTGAACACGATGGATATAGAAATGGTTATTGCTACCCGTTTAAACCTTATGACTTTGAGAATGATCGAATGCTGGAGATTTGGGAAATTCCTTTGATTATGATGGAGGTGTCAGTACTCAATTATCGTGGGGCAACTCTTGAGCAATTACAACAATCTGTTTTTCATCATATCGAAGAGGCAAGAAAGTTTGGTGGACTGTTTAGTTTACTCTGGCACAACTGCCGACTTATGGATGAAGAATTTATTGGAATAGACAGGTTTTATCCAGATTTACTTAAACAAATAGTAGAATGGGGAGCCCACTCCTTAACGGGCATCCAGATAGTAGAAAAAATATCCAAAGAGAAATAGTTGAATCGCCACGAAGTGGCAGTTTACTGCATTTCAAAGAGAAAAATTTATGAAGAATAAAATCAAAACCACACTATGAAATGATGATTTAAAACAAAAAACCACTTCAGATTTACGATAGTTTTTATAATAAGCGAAAGATATTATTAATAAACTAATACTTTATCTGTTTAGCTATATATTCCTTCTCATCAGCTCATTGTAAAAAATTTCCACTCTATTTTCAAAGTTATGTTCTTTTAAAGTTCTTTGTTGTCCAGCTTTTGCGATGGCTTCACATTGAACAGGATTATCCAGCAGCCATTTCACCTTTTCAACGCACTCTTCTGCCGAAGCATAGGTCACCACTTCCACATTAGGCTCAAAATATCGATATAGATCACTTTTGGCGTCAGTCAATAAGCATGCACCAACTCCAGTAGTTTCGTAAAGCCGCATGTTGGCTGCATAATCACCAGCGCAATCACCATGAATGTTGAATCCAATTTTAGCGTTAGAGAGTGCTTTAAACATATCTATCCCAAAAAGGGGCGATTTCACTATTTTATAAAGTGAATTAGAAATCTTTAGATGATGAGGTAACGACTTGTGATTTCGGCCTTTCTTAATTAATGCAAACTTATCGGTGACCAAAGATAGCCCGATATTATCCAATGCTTTAGAAGCTATGTATGAAGCTTGTCTTTTTAACAATCCCAACTGGCTATTATCTGGCAGATTACCATAAAAAGAGAACGGGATTTTCTCTTTAGCCAACTGTTCCAAAACCCTAAGTCGAATACTGTGAAATCCTTCATCTGGAAAAATAGATCCCGTAAAAATAAATGGTGAGAGAGGAAAATTGTTTTCTTCTAAAGTTTTACTTAAAATTCTACGGTCGAAAGCATGGGGAATAAGCACACTGTCAATGCCATATCTTTTAAACTGTTGTTGGAAAAATGAAGAGCAAACTGTAAAATAATCAAACTCTTTAAAGGCTCTTACCTGAGCTGAAGTGAACGGAGCACACAAATTTCCAATAAAAAGCCTTACGAATGGAAAGCGTTGACGAAGTTCACTTATAAATCTACCATTAAATGTAATACTATCTTGAAAATAGATTACTTCTGGACGAAAGAATTCGATCTGCTTTACCAGTAACTCCTGTAAAGTTATGTTTGGCGAAAAACCCATTTCCGCAGCCCATGCCTTTTGCATGGATGTGGCATTGGCAACAACCTCCATCGTCTCCAACCCTTTTTCTGCCAACAATCGACCATAATTATCCGACCAAGCAAAATATTGACTCATCAAATGCCGATACTGATGGACGTAATCCCTGCTTCTTATCTCTGAATATTTCTCATAATAATCAGTGAGAAAATCTCTATAATAGCTGGATACTTTTAAAAACTTGAAAGACATAAAGGCAATAATTGTTGTGGAAAATTGAATAGATGGCTAAAATAATACTAATTATGCAGATGATAGAAGTTTTTTAAATAAAACTAATACCTAAAAGAACCCTTAAATAATATCCAGTCATTTAGCAGAATAGTCAAGAGTTGCACCTATGTTAAATACGCGCTTGCTAAAAGGGTCGCTAATAGGAAAAAAGAAATTATACTGTATCTTATAAGAACCTCATCCTTAATTGGAGTCTATCTGATATATTGTCATTAAGCTTAGCTAAATAAAACCTTCAGACTTACGTAAAATCCACAAATTAGACCATTCTCTATTCACTCATTAAGTTGACATAAATTGACCTGTGGGCATCATGTCTTCACTGGGAGGGATCCCAAACTTTGTACGATATTCCAGCCTTTTACATTTATCTCTTTTTGGTCCTTTACAATACAAAGCGATAAATCCTTTACATACCAAATCCTTTGTTGGTTGATACTTTTTAAAAAAAGGACAAGAGTTTAACAAGTAACATTCGTTTTCCATGGCATTAAGG
>CAZJDS010000004.1:28020-31800 GCA_964544795.1 uncultured Alkaliflexus sp.
TTTGCATGCAAAGAGTGTTATGCATCTAAAATAATTGTAACTAGTAAAGACTTTTAATAAATCTACAGTAGTTTGTATAAATTGTATTAGGCACAATGGTCATGTAAGACTATTTTTGCATAGTAATACTCTATTTAGCTTTTAAAAGACTCGAAAGATGGTAAAACATGGAATTTTATTAATTGTAATAAGTCTGATTTTATTTGGATGTAAAGATAAGGATGACAAATCCGATAAGCCTTCACCTGCATTCGAAAGTAGTATTCCAACAGATGGAAGTGTTGACGTAAAAACAGACATTGAAATCTCCATTACATTTGATGAGTCAATCTCTCTCGCCTCTAAGCATGGCATTACAGTGAACGAACTTCCTGCAACCGTGATAAGATCAAACATGAAGCTAACTACAATAATTGTTACAACGGATTTAGAGTTTCAGACAAAATATACCGTTAAAGTACCAGTAGGCGCAGTAATTAATACCCAGGGAGTGGGTATAAAAATTCCTGTTGAATTTAGTTTCTCCACAAAACTCGCGCCTAAAGACTTGGGTGAAACTGAATTGGTAGTTGCAAACCCTTCATCACAAGCTATAAATGTTTACAACTTCTTAAAAGAGAACTATGGTATAAAATCAATTTCATCGACCATGGCGAATGTGAACTGGAATCTCAATGAGGCTAAATGGGTATATAAACATACTGGAAAGTATCCAGTCATGGCAACATTTGACTACTTACATTTACCATATTCACCTGCCAGCTGGATTGATTACACTAAAACAGATTTTATTGAGGAGTGGTGGAGTTACAACGGTCTGATAAGCGCTTCATGGCACTGGAATGTACCCAAAGAGAAAGGATCCTCAGACTTTACCTATAAACCTGAAGAGACGACCTTTAAAGCCTCCAATGCGCTTATAGAAGGAACTTGGGAAAATGATTTTATGGTTGCTGATCTCAAAAAAATAGCCAATAACCTCAAATTATTACAACAAAAAGAGATCCCTGTAATTTGGAGGCCTCTCCATGAAGCAGCGGGTAATATATATGAGTACGACAATGGCAAGGCTTGGTTTTGGTGGGGTACGGGTGGAGCAGAGACTTTTAAAAACCTATGGATTTATATGTTCAACTATTTTGAGGCCGAAGGTCTTAACAATCTCATCTGGGTTTGGACGACCCAAACAAAAGATGAAGCATTTTATCCTGGTGATGAATATGTTGATATTATCGGTCGTGATATATACAACAAAACCAGCGCAAATGATGTGGCCAATCAGTTTAACCAGATCCAAGAAGCTTATCCTGGCAAGATGGTGACTCTTAGCGAGTTTGGTAATGTCGCATCCTTTCAATCACAATGGAGTGCAGGTGCCAAATGGTCTTACTTTATGCCTTGGTATGATCATAATAGAACGGTCAATCCTAACTCAACGGAATTTAACAGCACCGACCACCAATATGCATCTGCACAATGGTGGATTGATGCATTTGCCAATGAAGCAGTTATCTCTTTGGATGAAATGCCAAACTTAAAGTAAACGCAGAGCAGAAATATATAAGGATATTATATGTAATGCGGTCAAACTTTTTTGAAAGTTTGACCACTATTCATTGCTTATTTTTTTAATGCCTGCTCAATATCTGCTATAATCTCTTCTGCATTTTCAATTCCCACAGAGAGACGTATGAGATCGGGTGATACACCTGCTGCCACAAGTTGTTCATCGGTGAGTTGACGGTGAGTATGACTGGCAGGATGCAAAACTGAAGTGCGAGCATCGGCTACGTGGGTAACAATAGCAACAAGTTTAAGACTATCCATAAATTGGGTTGCAACCTCACGTCCGCCTTTTAACCCAAAAGCAATCACACCACACGAACCGTTGGGTAAATATTTTTCTGCCAAGTGATGATACTTATTACTTTTCAAACCAGGGTAATCAACCCAAGCTACTTCCGTTTTTCTTTCAAGGTATTCTGCAATGATTTGTGCATTGCTACAATGTTGCTTCATACGTAGATGCAAAGATTCCAACCCAATATTGGTTAAAAATGCATTTTGGGGAGACTGAGGGGCACCCAAGTCACGCATTAACTGCACAACTGCTTTGGTAATAAATGCGCCTTTCTCAAATGCCTTTGTGTAGGTCAATCCATGGTAGGATGGATCAGGCTCTGTTAACCCAGGAAATTTTTCAGCATACTTATCCCAATCGAAATTTCCACTATCTACAATAGCTCCGCCCACACTGGTGGCGTGGCCATCCATATATTTGGTGGTTGAGTGCATAACGATATCTGCTCCCCACTCTATAGGACGACAGTTGATGGGTGTTGCAAAAGTGTTGTCAATAATTAGAGGTATCCCATTGCTGTGGGCGATTCGTGCGAACTTTTCAATGTCCAGCACCATAACACCAGGGTTGCTGATAGTTTCACCAAACAACAGTTTCGTGTTGGGTTGTATTGCTGCAGCAATTTCTTCTTCCGTCGCATTTTGATCTACAAAAGTAGTTTCAATGCCCATTTTTTTCATGGTGACAGCCAAGAGGTTGTATGTTCCTCCATAGATACTGGACGAGCACACCACATGATCTCCTGCTGAACAGATGTTGAATACAGCAAAGAAAGTAGCTGCTTGTCCACTGGAAGTGAGCATTCCAGCCACGCCACCTTCCAGCTCAGTGATTTTTGCAGCCACTGCATCGCTGGTGGGATTCTGCAATCGCGAATAAAAATACCCACTCTCCTCCAAGTCAAACAATCGAGCCATCTGCTCACTGGTATCGTATTTAAAAGTGGTGCTTTGATATATGGGAAGAACTCTTGGCTCTCCTTTAGTTGGCTTCCATCCGCCTTGAACACAGATGGTTTCATTGCTTTTTATTTTTGACATTTTCTATTGTTTAAAATTATAGATATCGATTCATTTCCGCTCAAACTCCTCATAGTGATAACTCAATCCACTCTTTTCATCTCCCAAAACTTCTCCTACTTCTTTGGATATCCATTGATCAGATTCTATCTCTGGAAACCAAGTGTCGGCATGGTCAAAAGTTTGATGAATTCTTGTGATCAAAAGACGATCTGCCTTGGCTATAAATGACTTATATATTTGACCCCCACCAATTACAAACAGTTTATCTTCTCCTTCACAAAGCTGAAGAACCTCATCTACAGTATGCGCCATTTCACAACCTGGTAGCTGCAAATCTGGCTCACGGGTCATCACTATATTTCGCCTGTTGGGCAAAGCGCCTTTAGGAAGTGCCTCAAAAGTCTTGCGCCCCATGACAATGGCATGACCTGTAGTCAGTTGTTTAAATCGTTTTAAATCTCCACTAATATAGGCAGGCTGATCGCCATCAATTCCAATAGCAAGCTTTTCATCTACCGCAACAATAATTATAATCTCCATATAATTGACTTAGACCGATATTTTCCCTTTTATCATTGGATGGGGATCGTAATTAGTTAATACAAAATCATCAAAACAAAAATCATCTATACTTTTAACTTCAGGGTTGATGGTCATGGTAGGCAATGGGCGTATATCTCTGGTTATTTGCAGTTTTACTTGCTCCAGATGGTTGGTGTAAATATGTGCATCACCCAAAGTATGAACAAAGTCACCTGGTTTGAGTCCCGTTACTTGGGCCATCATTAAAGTAAGCAACGCATAGGAAGCAATATTAAACGGAACACCTAAAAAAATATCAGCACTTCGTTGATAAAGTTGACAACTCAACTTTCCATTGGCCACATAAAACTGAAA